>NZ_JBEZKW010000053.1:0-52246 GCF_040651795.1 Streptomyces sp. NPDC048361 | reverse complement strand
CCAGCCGACCGCCTTGAGGTCGTTGGCCGCGACCAGCGGCGTGCTGGTCGCGCAGTTCCCCGCGCCCCTGGCGGGGCTTGCCTTGGCAGGGTGCCCGGCCGAGGCCACCTCAGCCGGTCCGGCGCTTGAGGACGAGCGCCCTCAAGGCGCGAACTGGGGTCTGGGGCGGAGCCCCAGGAGCATGCAACCGCCGCAAGGGAGTTGGTCAGGCCACCGCAACCCCGTACTCCCCCACCAACTCCCGCAACCCACCCCGATACCCCTTCCCACCCGCCACGAAGTCCCAGTCGCCCCCCGCCCGCCGCCGGAACGACCCGAGTACCAGCGCCGTCTCGCCGGGACGCCCGTCCGCAACGGGCAGCCGGTCCAGCTCCGCCCCCTCCGCGTCCCGCAGGCAGATCGCCGCATCCGTGAACCCCGCCAGATCCTGATCCGGATTCACCTCGGGATCGACCGCGGCCACCAGCACCAGCCGGTCGGCGCTCTCGGGCAGGCCGTCGAAGACCACCCGCACCGCCGCCCGGTCACCCCCCACGCCCGGCACCATGCGGACCGAACCCCCGGGGTTCTCCGGGTTGTTGAAGAACACGAAGTGCTCCTCGGCAAGAACCCGCGCCCCCCGGCACACCAGCGCGCACACGTCGAGCGCGACCGCCCCCGCCCACGTCATGCCGAGCACATTGAAACCATCGGCGCCCCCGGCGCCCCCGGCGCCCCCGGGCTCGGGCCCGGCCGACGCCGCCCGCTGAGCAGGAACGCCGGCCACACCCTCGGCCTCTCCGGCCGCCCCCAACCGCCCCCGCAACCCATGCTGATGCAGCAGATCCACCAGCTCCGCCCCCGACACCAACGTCAGCGGCTTGCCCTCGGCGAACCCGTACGATCCGGGCCCGAAGCCCGAAGTCGTCACCAGGACACCCTTGTTGGCGCCGGCCCCCTGCACGGTCCCGTACAGATCGCGCACCGCGGTCGGCGGCACCGTATTGCGGTAGCGCTTGACCTGGACGATGATCCGGCCGCCACTGATCGGGTCCGGGTCGAGCGCCTCGACGTCGACCCCGCCGTCGTTGGACCGCTGTGTGGTGAGCGCCTGCATCCCGCGCGCCCGGAACAGCTCGGCGACGAGCCCCTCGAACTCGATGGGATCCATGGTGAAGAGATCGGGCTCGCCGCCACCCCCGTGCGAGACGACCCCGGTGCCCACGTCGGCCGGCCTCCGCCCGGGACGTACGGCCGCACGCTGGTCGGGCCGCGCGGAGAGCTGCCCGCGCAACGCCTCCACCAGGCAGTCGACCGCGCTGACCTGCCCGAGGTTGAGCGGCGCGTACGCCTCGCGCTCCACGCTCACCGAGGCGAGGAAGATCTCGGCACGCCGCCCGGTCGCGGGGTCGACATCGTCGACGAAACCGTTGACGACAACGGACTCCAGCACCCCGAACTCATCGGCCGCGAACAGGACCCGAAGCACCAGCAGCACGCACTGCGCGAGCGCGTCCCGGTACAGCGCGCGCCGCTGCGTGACGGGCCGGGCCGTCTCCTTCTCACTATCCGAACTTGCCACATACCGTACGGACTTGGCCTCGGGCACGACCTCAAGGCCCGGCAGCTCCCAGTCCAGCACGAGCTGACGCGCACCCCGGTCGAAGGCGGCGGTCACCTGCCGCGGAAACCCCTCCGGCCAGGCGCCCGAGGCGTACAGCGCGGCCGAGAAGTAGTCCACCGCGGCACCCGGGTCGCCGGCCCGCAACGCGTCCACGAGCTGCGCGAGCCCCGCGTTGTGGGTACGCACCTCGGCGAGCCGCCCGGCCGCCCACGTGTCGTACTGTCCGCGATACTCGGCGAGTTGACGCACCCGCTGCGCCTCGGCGGCCTGCGCCGCCGCCCAGTCGTGCCGATACCTGGCCTGCGCCTCCTGCTGGGCCTGCGCCCGCCGTCCGGCGCCCCAGCCGCCCTGGGCCTGGTACTGCGCGGGGTCGGGCATCCGCACCGGCTGTGCGAGCTGCCCCGGCTCGAACGGCGCGACCTCCTCCGGCCGCGTCAGCGCCGCCACCCGAAACGGCGCGGCCCGACACCCCGCGGCCAACAGAGCACCCAGCGCGGCGACTTGGCTCTCCAACTCCTCCGTACGCAGCCGGGCATCCGCCTCCCGCCCCTGCCGGTACGCCGCCTGCTGCTCGCGCTGCGCCCGCGCGGCATCACGCTCGTACGCCCGCTGCTGACGCTGCTCCTGCACCACCGCCCGCTGCTGCGCCTCCCGCTGCCGCTGCTGCTGCCGCTGCGCCTCCGCCCACACCCCGGCCAGCCCACTGGAACGACGGCTCATGCCTCGCTGCCCCTCTCCCCCGGACCCCGGACCCCGGAAGAGCAAGCGCCCCGGGCGCCCCGCCTCACAAGAACGGTTGAAAGATCATAGCTCCGCCCGCGCCACCAAAGACGGCACCACCATCTGCGCACTGGCCCAACCACGCCGCCATTTCCCCAGTTCAAACAGGCCACAACGGGCTCCGACTCCCCCCACCCCGCCCCCCGTACCCTCAGGCGTTGCGGCTGGCGGGCGGCTTGAACGCGGCTGAATGAGACGGGGCACACCACGGGAGGCAGACCGTGTACACCTGGCGGGCCGTCTGATATCACGCCGTACGGCCCCAGGCCCTCGCGTCGCCTGCGGGACCGTCTTGAGACGCCCTGCTCTCGTGCAGCCCCTCAGTCGACAGTGCCGGGCTTCACCCGACGGAACGGCGCAGTGCGGGGCAGGTACGCAAGTTGCGCGATCATGACCAGGAAGCTCAGAAAGAACCACCAACCGTGACCGTTGCTTGTTCCGACCACGATTCCCCAGCCGAGGAAAAGGGCGACTTGAGCCCAATGCTTCCAAGTCCATGCCGGTTCGAGCCGGATCACGATCCCCTCCTGAGTCTGTTCGGGCACTGATTGTCACACCCAAGGTCGCCGAATGCGCCTTCATCCTGGGCCGGATCGAAGAGGCCGCCTGACCACCACCCAGCGCAAGCGCAACCCCAAGGGCTCGACCACCGGCCTCCGCGTCGTCCGGCTGCACGACGCCCGGAACGCACGATGCGCGACCTGCTGACCGCTGCCGGAGTCGCACCCCTCGTCGATGGAGATCCTCAGCCACTCACAAATCAGCCCGACCACCGACATCTCCACACACGCCGCCCAGGCCACCCAACGCGAGACCATCAGCCCCATGGACCGACTGCTCACTCGCCACCCGGTTCGGGACGAGCCATCCGGGAGCGAGCATCCGCATGATCACCCGTGTTGACGTCAGACATGCATGCCGAAGGCCCCCAGCCGTGATCGGCCAGGGGCCTCGCCCTGTGAGCCCCCTGTCGGGTTCGAACCGACGACCCCCGCTTTACAAGAGCGGTGCTCTGGCCAGCTGAGCTAAGGAGGCAACGCGTGAAGTGTAACCAACGCTCGCCAGGGTGGGGTCAGGGATTTTGGGGACGGGCCTCGGGGGCGGGAATTGCTGGGGCCGGGCTGCTGACAATGCGGACGTCGGCAGGTAGCGTCCTGACCCACGTCCACCCAGGTGGACTACACCACTTCTCCCTCTACTCGGATCGTCCGGCACGTTCCTGCCGGTGAAGGGACACATCAGTCATGGCCACTGTCACGTTCGACAAGGCGACCCGGGTCTACCCGGGCTCCACCAAGCCCGCGGTCGACGGGCTGGAGATCGCGATCGAGGACGGCGAGTTCCTCGTACTCGTCGGCCCCTCCGGCTGCGGAAAGTCCACCTCCCTGCGCATGCTCGCGGGCCTGGAGGACGTCAACGGCGGAGCGATCCGCATCGGTGAGCGTGACGTCACGCACCTGCCGCCCAAGGACCGGGACATCGCGATGGTGTTCCAGAACTACGCGCTGTACCCGCACATGACCGTCGCCGACAACATGGGCTTCGCCCTGAAGATCGCCGGCGTGAACAAGGCGGAGATCCGTAAGAAGGTGGAGGAGGCGGCCAAGATCCTCGACCTGAGCGAGTACCTCGACCGCAAGCCGAAGGCGCTCTCCGGCGGTCAGCGCCAGCGGGTGGCGATGGGGCGCGCCATCGTGCGTGAGCCGCAGGTCTTCCTCATGGACGAGCCGCTCTCCAACCTCGACGCCAAGCTGCGCGTCTCGACGCGTACGCAGATCGCCTCGCTCCAGCGCCGCCTCGGCATCACCACCGTGTACGTCACGCACGACCAGGTCGAGGCCATGACGATGGGCGACCGCGTCGCCGTACTCAAGGACGGTCTGCTCCAGCAGGTCGACTCGCCGCGCAACATGTACGACCGCCCGGCCAACCTGTTCGTCGCCGGCTTCATCGGCTCGCCCGCGATGAACCTGGTCGAGGTGCCGATCACCGACGGCGGCGTGAAGTTCGGCAACAGCGTGGTGCCGGTCAGCCGTGAGGCGCTCTCCGCGGCCGCCGACCGCGGTGACCGTACGGTCACCGTCGGCGTGCGCCCCGAGCACTTCGACATCGTCGAGCAGGGCGGCGCCGTCGCGAAGTCCCTCACCAAGGAGTCGGCCGAGGCCCCGGCCGGTCTCGCCGTCACCGTCAACGTCGTCGAGGAGCTCGGCGCCGACGGCTATGTGTACGGTTCCGCGGAGGTCGGCGGCGAGACGAAGGACCTCGTCGTCCGCGTCGACGGCCGCTCGGTGCCGGAGAAGGGCACACAGCTCCACGTCGTCCCGCGTCCGGGTGAGATCCACGTGTTCTCCACCTCCACGGGCGAGCGTCTTACAGACTGATCCCCGTACGCGGCCCCCACCAGGGGGTCTCCGGTTGTGGCGGCTCCGCACTCGCGTGCGGGGCCGCAGCCGTTTACCGGACGGCTCTCGACAAAGACCCCGGCACACCGGGCAATTCGAATCGCGTTCGTCAACACGGCATGCGAAAAACGACGCCGAACCGTCCCCCGACAGAGTGACTAAATGTCGCCAAATCATCACCCCCCGCTACGCTCGCCTCCGTGACGCACACAGCCCGCCGAATCGGCCGAACCCTCGCCCTCGTCCTGCCCGTCGTCCTCGTCCTCTCCGGGACCCTCGCGGTCACCCGGGTCAACTGGGCGGGCAGCAACGGATCGCAGATCCTCACCGCCTCTTCCGAGAACGTCTCCGTACGCGCCAAGTCCCGCGCCCCGCAGGACGTCCTGCGTGACGCGCTCCTCACCGAGCTCCAGGAGAAGGACCCCGGCACCGCGCTGACCCACCTCCAGCGCGAGGTCGAGCACCGCCCCTCGCTCGCCCAGCACTGCATGTCGATCGCCCGCGCGCTCGGCAGGGCCGCCGTGGAGCACTACGGGCCCGTGAAGGCCCAGACGTTCTCCCGTCCCGTCTGTGACACCTCCTTCGCCTCCGGCGTGGCCCAGGAGCGGTGACGTCCCGCTGCGGGGACGCCTATCGTTCACCGCATGACAGCGAGCACGACTGCGACATTCCCGACCCAGGCCGTGGTCCTGGCGGGCGGCCAGGGCTCACGACTCCGCCCGTACACCGACGACCGCCCCAAGCCGATGGTCGAGATCCCGGGGACCGGGGTCCCGATCATCGGCCATCAGCTTGCCTGGCTGGCCGCCGAGGGTGTCACTGACGCCGTCGTCTCCTGCGGGCACCTCGCCGACGTCCTGAAGGACTGGCTCGCGAAGGCCGAACTTCCGCTGCGCGTCACCACGGTCGTCGAGGACGAGCCGCTGGGCCGGGGCGGCGGCCTCAAGTACGCGGCGGCCTCGCTGCCCCACCCCGACCGGCCCTGGTACGCCACCAACGGCGACATCTGGACGCGGTTCTCGCTCCGCGAGATGGCCTCCTTCCACGGTGAGCGCGACGCGACCGCCACGCTGGCCCTGGCCCGGCCCCGCATTCCCTGGGGCGCCGTCGAGACCGACGCGTTCGGCCACATCACCGACTTCATCGAGTCGCCGCACTCGCCGTACCTCATCAACGCCGGTGTGTACGTGTTCTCCGCGGCCTTCACCGCGATGCTGCCGGACGTCGGCGACCATGAGCGCACGACGTTTCCCCGGCTCGCCCGCGAGCGGCGCCTCGCCGGGTTTCCGCTGCCGCACGGGGCGTACTGGCGGGCCATCGACACGGCGAAGGACCTCACGGAGGCGGCCAAGGAACTTGCCGCGCACCGGAGTTGAAGGTGCCGCTTCCCGCCCCGGGGCTCCGCCCCGGCCCCCGTTCGGCCTGAACGACCTCGTCCTCGAACGCCGGGCGGGCTGAGGTTGGCTCCCGTTATCCGGCACCGAGTAGTCAGGCGCGCGGGGAACTGCGCGAGACGCGGGCACGGTGTGCAGCCGAAGGCCGGGGCGGCTGGGGCTCTGCCCTAGACCCCGTTCGGGCCTGGACGGCCCTCGTCCTCAAGCGCCGGACCGGCTGGGGCGGGCCGCACGGGACACCGTGCCAAGCGGCAGCCCCGCCCAGGCGCGCGGGGAACTGCGCGAGACGCGGGCACGGTCCGCAGAGGAAAGCGGGTGCCCCAGCACGGTTCGCGGCCGGACGCCGGGCCCGGGACGCCGAAGGGGGCCGGAATGTTCCGGCCCCCTTCATCCGCTGCGCCGCAGGCGCGGTCGCGCTACCCCAGCAACCCCCCGATCGGGTTGCGGTTACCGTGACTGCCGCCACCCCCACCCGTACCGGTGCCCCCGGCGGAACCCGTGCCGCCCGAGGACGTCGGGCCCGCGCTCGTGGACGGCGGGGCCTTCGGGGTGGTGCGGTGGTGGGAGGGGGGCTGGCCGCCGGTGCCGGCGGAGTGGCTCGGCTGGCCGGTGGTGCCCGCCGTGACCGTCTGGTGGGCCTTCGGCTTCTTGGACGCCTTCGGGGAGGGGCTCGTTGACGTCTTGGCCTTCGGCGAGGGCTTGACGGCCTTCGGGGTCGTACGGGGGGCCAGCGCCGGGCCCGTCTCGCTCGGCAGCGGGGTGCCGGGGAGGTAGTTGGTCGGGTCGTCGTCGGGGCCGGGCACGGTCACCACCGTGGTGGAGCGGACCGCGCCGCCGAGGATCGCACCCGTCGTCAGGGTCAGGCCGACGACGACGGTCGTCATGACGAGGCCGCGGCGCAGCACCCGCCGTCGCAGTTCCCACAGTTCGGAGCGCGGGCCCAGCTTGCGCCACGCCTCGCCGGCGAGGCGGGCGTCGAGCGAGTACACCGGGGCGCCCGCGATGATCAGCGGGGACCAGGCGGCGAGGTAGATGATGTCGGGCGCGTCATTGGCGCGTACGGTCTGCCAGCTAACCGTGACGAGCAGGGCCGCCGACAGCAACGCGCCGAACACGGCGGCCACGCGCTGCCACAGGCCGAGCATCGTCAGTACGCCGACGACGACTTGGAGGAAGGCCACGGTGAGCCCCGCACCCACCGGGTGCGAGAGGGCGAAGTCGCGCAGGGGCTCGGCGAGCGCCCAAGGGTGCAGCGAATGCAGCCACTTGACCATCGAGCCGCGCTCGCCGCCGTCGAAGTACACGGGGTCGCACAGCTTGCCCATGCCGGCGTAGACGGAGATGAAACCGAGGAAGACGCGCAGCGGGAGCAGCACGACACCGAGGTTCATCCGGCGGCCCGGATAGTAGGCGTGCCGGACGGGGTCGGCGCCGCGCCGCCTGGCGGGCGAGCCGTCGTCCAGGTCGTCGCCGTCGAACTCGTCGTACTCCTCGAACTCGCCCTGCGCGGGCGGCTGTTCACCGTACGGCGTGCGCATCTGCGGGAGCAGCGCGGTCTCCGGTCCCGGGCCGGATCCGGGGATGAGCGGCGTCGGCATCGTGTCGTCGACGGAGACGCGCGGGATGGTCTGCGTGGCGCCGGTGTCGTAGCGATCGCCGCCGCCGGCGGAGGTGGCGCGGACCGCCTGAAGCAGTCCGCTCGCCCCCGGTGCCGACTTCCCGCTCCACACCACGGGCGCCCTGCGGCGCACCGCGGTGCTCGAAATGATGGGCTTCGGCAGCGACTTGGGTGCAAGCTGCACCCGGAAACTCGCGTGGTTGACGATGACCTGCGCGGGGTCGCAGTCCACCTTGGCCATGCTCAGGGCAGGCTGGTCGTCGAACCCGGGCCGGGGCGTTCTGGTGTCCACACTCATCTAACCGAGTGATGGGTGTTTAGGACACTGCTTGACGGGCCCGAATCTGTCCGAGACCCGTCAAGATCACCCAGGTCAGGCGCGTCGGCGGGCCGCCTCGTAGAGCACGATGCCCGCCGCGACACCGGCGTTGAGCGACTCGGCGCCACCCGGCATCGAGATCCGCACGCGATAGTCGCAGGTCTCGCCGACGAGGCGGCCAAGTCCCTTGCCCTCGCTGCCGATCACGATGACGACGGGCCCGGCGATCTGGTCGAGCTCCTCGACCGTGTGCTCACCGTCGGCGGCGAGGCCCACGATCGTGAGGCCTTCCTTCTTGTACGCCTCAAGGGCGCGCGTCAGGTTGGTGACGCGCGACACCGGCGTACGCGCCGCGGTGCCTGCCGACGACTTCCAGGCGCCCGCCGTCATGCCGGCCGCGCGCCGCTCGGGCACGACCACGCCGTGGCCGCCGAACGCGGAGGTCGAGCGGACGATCGCGCCGAGGTTGCGCGGGTCGGTCACCCCGTCGAGGGCGACGATCAGCGGGTCCTCGCCGTTGTCGTACGCCGCCGCGGTGAGGTCCTGCGGGTCCGCGTACTCGTACGGCGGGACCTGGAGGACGAGGCCCTGGTGGTTGAGGCCGTTGGTCATGCGGTCGAGCTCGGCGCGCGGGGCCTCCATCAGGTTGATGTTGCCGCGCTCACCGGCGAGCTGGAGCGCCTCGCGCACCCGCTCGTCGTTGTCGATGTACTGCTGGACGTAGAGCGTGGTCGCCGGCACGCCGTCGCGCAGCGCCTCGAAGACCGGGTTTCGGCCCACGACCATCTCCGACGCACCCTTGGCGCCGCCGCGCCGGGGCGCGGGGCGACGCGTGGCGGCCTGCTTGGCCTTGGCGGTCGCGATGCGGTTCTTCTTGTGCTTCTTGCGCGCCTCGGCGGGCGGCGTCGGGCCCCTGCCTTCCAGGCCCCGGCGTCGCTGGCCACCGCTGCCGACCGTCGCGCCCTTCTTGTTGGACGTGCGGCGGTTCCTGCGCTGGCTGTTCCCGGCCATGACCTACCTGTTTCTGTGGATCCGCGATCCACATGCACATGCAGATCGAGTACGTACGTATATGAAGTGTGCCGCCCGATCGGCCGGGCGGCACATCGCGAGCGCTAGCGCGGGCCGAGGGTCCAGCGGGGGCCGCTGGGGCTGTCCTCGATGACCAGGCCGGACTGGGTGAGCTGATCGCGGATCGCGTCCGCCGTCGCCCAGTCCTTACGGGCCCTGGCGGCCTCGCGCTGCTCCAGGACGAGGCGTACGAGCGTGTCGACGGCCCCGTGCAGGTCGTCGCCCCGGTCGCTCTCCTCGGCCCACTGCGGGTCGAACGGGTCGAGGCCGAGCACGCCGAGCATGGCGCGCACCTCCGCGAGGCGCTCGGTCGCCGCGTCCTTGTCGTCGGCGGCGAGCGCGCTGTTGCCCTGGCGGACGGTGGTGTGGATGATCGCCAGCGCCTGCGGGACCCCGAGGTCGTCGTCCATCGCCTCGGCGAAGGCCGGCGGGACCTCGGCGGCGGGCTCGACGGCGCCCCCCACCTTCTCGACGACCCGCTGCATGAACCCCTCGATCCGCGCGAACGCGGACTCGGCCTCACGCAGGGCGTCCTCGCTGTACTCGATCATCGAGCGGTAGTGGGGGGTGCCCAGGTAGTAGCGGAGCACGATGGGGCGCCACTGCTTGACCATCTCGGAGACGAGGACCGAGTTGCCGAGCGACTTCGACATCTTCTCGCCGGACATCGTCACCCAGGCGTTGTGCACCCAGTACGTGGCGAACGCGTCGCCGAAGGCCTGGGCCTGGGCGATCTCGTTCTCGTGGTGCGGGAAGATCAGGTCGATGCCGCCGCCGTGGATGTCGAAGGCGCTGCCCAGGTACTTGTGGGCCATCGCCGAGCACTCCAGGTGCCAGCCCGGCCGGCCTCGGCCCCACGGCGTCTCCCAGTCGGGCTCGCCCGGCTTGGACGCCTTCCACATCGCGAAGTCGCGCGAGTCGCGCTTGCCGGCGACGCCCTCGTCGGGCTGGCGCAGGTCGTCGACGTCCTGGTTGGAGAGCTGGAGATAGGCGGGGAAGGACCGCACGTCGAAGTAGACGCTGCCGTCCGCCTCGTAGGCGTGGCCGCGCTCGATCAGACCGCGCATCATCTCGATCATCTCGGTGATGTGCCCGGTCGCGCGCGGCTCGTAGGTGGGCGGCAGGCAGCCGAGCGCGGTGTAACCGTCGTTGAAGGCGCGCTCGTTGTCGTACCCGATCGACCACCACGGGCGGTTCTGCTCGGCCGCCCTGTTGATGATCTTGTCGTCGATGTCCGTGACGTTGCGGATGAACGTCACGTCGTAACCGCGGTACGCGAACCAGCGGCGCATCATGTCGAAGTTGAGGCCCGACCGGATGTGGCCGATGTGCGGAGCCGCCTGGACAGTGGCGCCACACAGGTAGATCGAGACACAACCCTGCGTGAGCGGGACGAAGTCACGAATCTGCCGGGCGCTGGTGTCGTACAGGCGAATGGTCACCCCACCAGGGTAGTGGCCCGGCAGGAGTGCCCCGCGACCCTTTCCGGGCCCCGAGGCACACAATTTGGCGACTGTTGGGTGTCAGGGCATCCCGACGATCTTCCGCGGGGTGATCCGGACGACCACCCGCTCGGCGTCATTTACCGAGTCCGGGTTGAATTCCCGGTATTTCTTGCCCGCGTACTTCATCGCCAGCTCGTCGATCAGTTCCTGGCCGCCCTCGGTGGTGAGCTCGGCGGTGCCGCGGATCTCGGCGTACTCGTACGGGGAGTCGAAGAGCTGGAGGAGGACGCTGACCCGCGGGTCGCGGCGCATGTTCTTCTCCTTGCGCCGGCCCACCGTCGTCGAGATCAGCACGTCGTTGCCGTCGCGCTTCACCCACACCGGGGACACCTGGGGGCTCCCGTCGGGCTGGATGGTGGCGATGTTGACGAAGTGCGGGGCGTCGAGCAGGTCCTTGAGCTTGTCGCTGAGTTCGGCGGACACGGCTGAATCCTTCCGGAGGGGGCGGAATGGCTGCCTCCTCTCCTACCCCACTCCGGTGCGGATCTATGGCAACCGGTACACCATCGCCGTGGCGATCGCCGCGAGCCCCTCGGCCCGGCCGGTCAGCCCGAGTCCGTCGGTGGTGGTGCCGGAGACCGCGACCGGCGCCCCGGCCGCCGCCGAGAGCGCCGTCTGCGCCTCGTCGCGCCGCTTGCCGATCTTCGGGCGTACGCCGATGACCTGCACCGCGATGTTCCCGATCTCGAAGCCCTCGGCGCGCACGATCCGCGCGGCCTCCCCGAGCAGCGCCACGCCCGAGGCGCCGGACCATTCGGGGCGGTCGGTGCCGAAGTGGGCCCCGAGGTCGCCGATGCCGGCCGCCGAGAAGATCGCGTCGCAGGCGGCGTGGGCGGCGACATCGCCGTCGGAGTGGCCGGCGAGGCCGAACTCCTCGCGCTCCCAGTGGACCCCCGCGCACCAGAGCGCGCGCCCGCGCTCGAAGGCGTGGACATCGGTGCCGATCCCGACGAGCGGGATCACGGGCGCGGCAGCGGGCCGCGCGGGGCCGGCGACGGCTTCCTCGGGCCCAGCGGAACTCTCGGAATGCTCAGAAGCCATCGTTGGCCCTCCGTCGTGCGAGTACGGCCTCGGCGAGGACGAGGTCCAGCGGCCGGGTCACCTTGAACGCCTCTTCGTGGCCGGGCACGACCACCACGGTCAGACCGAGCTGTTCGATCATGCTCGCGTCGTCGGTGACGTTGTCGGTGACGCTCTCGTGGGCCCGTACGAGCGTGTCGTGGTCGAAGCCCTGCGGCGTCTGCACCGCGCGCAGCCGGGCCCGTTCGGGGGTGGCGACGACCGGCTCGGGCGAGCCGTCGGCGCTCGGCTCGACCTGCTTGACGGTGTCGGTGAGCGGCAGCGCGGGCACCACGGCGGGAGCGCCGTCGCGTACCGCCTCGATCACCGCGTCGACGGTGTCGACCGGGACCAGCGGGCGGGCCGCGTCATGGACGAGTACGGCATCGAAGCCGGGCGGCAGCGCGTCGAGGCCGAGCTTCACCGACTCCTGGCGGCTCTCACCGCCGGGCACCACCAGGAAGTCCGTCCTCTCCGGCAGCGCGTGCTCGGCGAGGAGGTTCTTCACCTCGGTCGCGCCGTCGGGCGGGGCCACCACGACGACGAGCGAGACGGCGCGCGAGGCGGCCATCGCCCGGACGGCGTGGACGAGCATGGGAGTGCCGCTCAGCGTGCGCAGCGCCTTGGGGGCGCCCGGGCCGAGCCGCACGCCGCGTCCGGCCGCGGGAACCACCGCGGCCGTGCGGAAAGGGCGCGATTCGTCTGACAAGGTTTGTGTCCTCAAACGACGTGGGTATGGCCTGGGGGTACCCCCTGCTTCCGGAGCGGGGGAGCACCGGGCGTTCCGCTCTGACCTGCCCTTCCGTGACGACTGGTCAGACAGCCGCCCGGGGGCCCGGCGTCCGCGCGATGCGGGCGCTTCGGCAGGGATACGTACCCATGGGGACGGGTACGAGCCAGTACGGGTGCTTCGGCAAGGGATACGAACATGCCGCAGCGCCCGGCGACACAGCAGGGACTCTGCTGGTCAGCGGGCACCGCGGCAATGCCGGGCGCTCCGGGGCGGGCCCCGGAACTAGCGGCGTCAGGACGCGAGAACCTCGTCGAGAAGGGCCTCGGCCTTGTCTTCGTTGGTGTTTTCCGCGAGGGCCAGCTCGCTCACCAGGATCTGGCGCGCCTTGGCGAGCATGCGCTTCTCGCCCGCGGACAGGCCGCGCTCGCGCTCGCGCCGCCACAGGTCACGCACTACTTCGGCGACCTTGATGACATCGCCGGAGGCGAGCTTCTCAAGGTTCGCCTTGTAACGACGGGACCAGTTCGTGGGCTCCTCCGCGTACGGCGCGCGCAGCACCTCGAAGACCCGGTCCAGCCCGTCCTGACCAACTACATCGCGAACGCCGACGAACTCCGCATTGTCCGCGGGCACGCGCACAGTCAAGTCGCCCTGGGCGACCTTGAGCACCAAGTAGGTCTTGTCCACGCCTTTGATCTGGCGAGTTTCGATAGCCTCGATCAGCGCGGCCCCGTGATGGGGATAGACCACGGTGTCGCCAACCTTGAACGTCATGTGACAGGTACCCCTTCCGTGGCTATCCAGGGTAACACGGAAACGGCTTCTTCTGAATGGCGTTTTCGCAGGTCAGGGCATATCTCGGGGCTTGACAACAGCATCACGAACGTGCTGCGGAGGGCTTCCGCGAGGCGGTATTCGCAGGTCGGAGCAGCTGCGAAGGAGCTGCGAAACGCCTGCGTTCCGCACCCCGGATCGGGGTCCCAGGAGGCCGAACGTCCCGGTTTGCCGGGTTCCGGACGGTGAACTTCGTCTACTCCGTTCGGCGCTCGTTCACCCGTTCGGCCGCCTGCCATTCATTCCGGAATTGATCAACGAACGGCCCCGCGTGCGCACTCGCGCGGATTTTCGGTAAGGAATGTGTGGCGGGCCCGGGAAGGGCCGGGAAATTGATCATCCGGCCTATGGGAACGGTCCCCGAAAGAGGGAGCGGGAGCCATGATCCACCCGAGTTCGCCGGGCCGGTCGTCCGTAGGGGCGGGTCGGGTGCGGGCCGCGTGGGACGGCTCGGTAATCTAGGCCCGCTGACACACCCTTAGCCGGCTCTCAGGCATGCGGCCGCGGCTGACCCGTAGCCCGTCCGCAGTCCGCCCGAAGTCCGCTCGCAGTGCGTCCGAAGTCCGTCCGAAGTCCGTCTCGTACGTCCAAGGAGTTGCCGCCGCCGTGAGCCGCAGCCTTCGACGCGGCGCCATCGCCGCTTCTGCCATCGCGTTCTCGCTCGCTTCCCTCTCCGCATGCGCGGCGGGCAACAACGCCCAGACGCTCGGGGTGAAGAACGACAACGCCTACGCCACCGTCGGCGACATCAAGGTCCAGAACGCGACGGTCGTCACCCAGCCGAAGCCCGACGCCGAAGGCCCTGCCGTCGTCGCCGCGACGCTGTTCAACAACGGCGCCGACCCGCAGACCCTGGACTCCGTCCAGGTAGGCAGCGCGACGGTCAAGCTCTCCCCCGCCAAGGGCACGGGTGCGATCACCGTCCCCGGCCACGGCTCGGTCGTGCTCGGCGGCAAGGGCAACGCCTCCGCGGTCGTCGACAACGGCCGCGAGGCCGCCAAGAACGGCGACTCGCAGAAGGTCACCTTCCAGTTCAGCAAGGCCGGCGCGGTGAGCCTGGGCGCCTACGTGGTCCCGGCCACCAGCTACTTCGAGGGCGTCGGCCCCAGCGAGCTGCCGAAGCCGAAGGAGACCCCCTCCGGCGAGCCCACGGGCAAGGCCTCCGGCTCCCCCACGGGCTCCCCGTCCGGCGCGGCCACGCCGAACACCCCGGGCAACGCCGGCAACAGCGGCAAGCCCGCCGGCGCCGGCTCGGCGTCCCACAGCGCGACGACCGGCCACTGACACGGTCCGCTGTCACCGACACGGCCCGCCTTCACTGACACGGTCCGGCTGTCACCGACGTGACGCGAAGGGCGCCCCACCGGCTGGTGGGGCGCCCTTGGCGCGTTCGGGAACTCTCGGGGCACGCAGCCCACGCGATTTACGGCTCGAACTTGTAGCCGAGGCCGCGGACCGTCACCAGATAGCGCGGCGCGCCCGGGTCCGGCTCGATCTTGGCGCGCAACCGCTTCACGTGGACGTCGAGGGTCTTGGTGTCGCCCACGTAGTCCGCGCCCCACACCCGGTCGATGAGCTGCATACGGGTCAGCACGCGCCCCGCGTTGCGCAGCAGCATCTCCAGGAGGTCGAACTCCTTGAGCGGCAGGTCGACCTTGGCGCCCGAGACGGTGACCACGTGGCGGTCGACGTCCATGCGGACCAGGCCCGCCTCCAGGGCGGCCGGGGTGACCTCCTCCGGCTCGCCGCGGCGACGCAGCACGGCGCGGATGCGGGCGACCAGCTCACGCGAGGAGAACGGCTTGGTGACGTAGTCGTCGGCCCCTATCTCCAGGCCCACGACCTTGTCGATCTCGCTGTCCTTGGCGGTCACCATGATGACCGGCACGTTGGAGCGGCCGCGCAGCTGACGGCAGACCTCGGTGCCGGGCAGACCCGGCAGCATCAGGTCGAGCAGCACGAGGTCGGCGCCGTTGCGCTCGAACTCGTCGAGGCCGTCGGGTCCGGTGGCCGCCACCGCGACCTCGAAGCCCTCCTTGCGGAGCATGTAGGACAGGGCGTCGCTGAAGGATTCCTCATCCTCGACGACGAGCACTCGGGTCACGGAAGGACCTCCGGGGCAGGAACTATGGCGGGGGAACGGGGCACAGCGGAACTGAAGGTCTCGTACGGGACGTCGTCGTCCTCGTCGACCGTGACCGGGCCGCGCGCGGAAGCGCGGTCCCGAACGGCGCCGGCTTCCGGCAGCCGCAGGGTGAAGGTGGAGCCCTGTCCCTCGGAGCTCCACACCGTGACCTCCCCGCCGTGCGAGGCGGCCACGTGTTTGACGATGGCGAGGCCGAGGCCCGTACCGCCGGTGGCGCGGGAGCGCGCCGGGTCGACCCGGTAGAACCGCTCGAAGACCCGCTCGCGGTCCTTCTCGGAGATCCCTATGCCCTGGTCGGTCACGGCGATCTCGACGAGATCGCCGCCCGGCGCGGCGATGCGCCGCCCGGCGATGCCGACCCGGGTCCTGGCCGGCGAGTAGTTCACGGCGTTCTCGACGAGGTTGCCGAGCGCCGCCGCGAGCTGGCCGCGGTTGCCCCACACGTACAGGTCGGCGGTGCCGCCCGCGGCCATGGTGATCTGCTTGGTGGAGGCGGGGTGGCGGGACCGGTCCATCGCCTCGGCGACGAGCTCGTCGACGCGGACCGGCTCGGCGTCCTCAAGGGGGTCGTCGTTCTGGACCCGGGAGAGGTCGATGAGCTCCTGGACCAGGTTGGTGAGCCGGGTCGCCTCGATCTGCATCCGGCCGGCGAAGCGGGTGACCGCCTCGGGGTCGTCCGAGGCGTCCATGACGGCCTCGGAGAGCAGGGAGAGCGCGCCCGTCGGCGTCTTGAGCTCATGGCTGACGTTGGCCACGAAGTCACGCCGTACGGCCTCGATGCGGCGGGCCTCCGTAAGGTCCTCCACCAGGAGCAGGACGAGACGGGAGCCGAGCGGCGCCACCCGGGCGGAGACCGCGAGGGCCTCGCCCCGGCCGGTGCCGCGCCGGGGCAGATCGAGCTCGACCTGCCGTATCTCGCCGTCGCGCCGGGTGTCGCGCGCCATGTGCAGCATGGGCTCCACGGCCAGCTTGCCGCCCCTGACCAGGCCCAGCGCGTACGCCGCCGAGCTGGCCTTGACCACCGAGTCGCTCTCGTCGAGGACGACCGCGGACGAACGCAGTACCGACAGGACGGTGTCCACGCCCGGGGGCAGCACGGCGTCGGTGTGCAGCGACGACCTGGTGGGCCGTGCCTGGTCCCGCTCACTCCAGCGGAACGCCAGCATGGCGATCACGCCGGTGCACACGCCGGCGATCGCTGCCAATGCGGCGACCGCCGCGTTCACGTCCATGCGTCCAGGTTATGCGGCCGCACCGACACTCTCCCAGCCAAAAGAGGGCCGTCTCGAACGTTCGTCGCCCAGAGTTCACCGAGGTGACGGGGATGGTTCACTTCCCGTGGCCGAACCGGACGCGTGCGGGACGGAACGTGGGAGCGTGGGGGTCACAGCCGCCCCCGGCCCCCGGAGACCGTTGAGAGAGGGACACCCATGCGTGACGCGTACCACGAGGAACTTGACTCGATCGGCGAGGGCCTGGTCGAGATGGCCCGGCTCGTCGGGTCGGCGATCGGGCGCGCCACCACGGCCATGCTCGACGCAGACCTGAAGCTCGCCGAGAACGTGATCGCCGCCGACCAGAAGGTCGACAACCTCCAGCACGACCTGGAGGCCCGCGCGATAGCCCTGCTCGCCCGTCAGCAGCCGGTCGCCACCGACCTGCGCATCGTCGTCACCTCGCTGCGTATGAGCGCCGACCTGGAGCGCGCCGGCGACCTCGCCCAGCACGTCGCCAAGCTGACCCGGCTGCGCTACCCGGAGCGCGCCGTACCGAACGACCTGCACGCCACCATCCTGGAGATGGGCCAGCTCGCCCAGCGCCTGATGGCGAAGGCCGCCGAGGTCATCATCACCAAGGACGTCGACCTGGCCCTCCAACTGGAGCAGGACGACGACGAGATGGACCTGCTGCACCGCACGCTCTTCCAGCACCTGATGGACGACCGCTGGAAGCACGGCATCGAGACGGCCGTCGACGTGACCCTGCTCGGCCGCTACTACGAGCGGTACGCGGACCACGCCGTGTCGGTCGCCAAGCGCGTCGTCTACCTCGTCACCGGCGAACACGCCGACGAACTCCAGGCACCGGCACAGACCGAAGGGGCCTGAGCCCGAGGGGGCTTGAGCCCGAGGGGGCTTCAGCCCGAGGGGGCCTGAGCCGGCGGGGACGGCGCGGGCGTACGGGTCGGGTGGTACGGCGCTCCAACATCCTTGCGCACATGCGCCGTTGACGCGCCCGCCGGAGTGGGAATGCAATGGGCGAAGGCTCATTGTTCTGCCTACCCCGGGAGGGACCCATGGCCGATTCACCCGCGACCGAACCACGGCAGGACGTACCCGTCACACCCGTCGAAGTGACCCGGCTGCCGCTGGTCGGCGCCTGCGGCTGCGGTTCGGGCTGCGGCTGCGGCTGCCAGTCGGGCGCGCCCTGCCAGTGCGGCGGCTGCTCCTGCTGACCCCGCCACCGAGCTGAACCCGGCACGTGAGGGGCCCCGCCGCAGCGGCGGGGCCCCTCTGCGTCACCCGGGCAAGTGCCGTGCTGAACCAGCTACTTGACGATGCCGGAGCGGCACGAGCCCTCTGCGTCACCCAGGTGGGCGCCCAGCTGAACCGGTCACTTGACGGTGACGGTGACCGTCGCCGAGATGCCGTTGTCCGCCTTGATGCGGAGATCCTGCTTGCCCTTGTCATTGAGCTTGGCGTCGAAGGAGTAGCTGCTGCCCTGCTTGACGACGGTGCCGGCCTGCAGGGTCGTCCACTTACTGCCCTTCTTGTGCTGGAGCACCAGCTTGCTGCCTATGGGCATGCCCTTGGTGCGTCCCGAGAACGTCACCTTGTCGCCGGCCTTCACCGTGGTCTGCGAGACCTTCACGGTGAGGGAGCCGGCCGCCTTGGACGCGGACGGAGTCGGCTTGGGACTCGCGGCCGCCGAGGCGAACGTACCGGCGCCTCCGGCGACCAGCAGGGCGGCGGACAGAACACCGGCCGCGGAGAGGCGGGCACAGCGGCTGAGCAGGGTGGCTTTCACGTTGAACTCCCGTCGTGGCGAACCCCCCGGGGTCGAGGTGCGGTACGCCGGGACGAGACGGAAGGGTTGCTCGCCACGGACGACACGCGCCTTCGAGGCTATGCACAGGACCCCGGGACGGCCACCGGAGCGCGGGCGCACGACTACGGCGAGTAATGCAGGACCCCCCGACTGCTGCGGAGCCACGGTCGGGGGGCGAGACGGTCGGGAGCGTCGGCCGGGCGCCCCCGGCCGGGGAACGCCGGCCGGGGAACGCCGGCCGGGGCGACGGTGGAGCCTGAGGAAAAGCCGTCCTCCTGCCCTACGTCCTTCTGCCCTATTTCTTCTTGCCCTGGTTCTTCACGGCCTCGATCGCCGCGGCGGCCGCGTCCGGGTCGAGGTAGGTGCCGCCCGGCTTGACGGGCTTGAAGTCGGCGTCGAGCTCGTACACCAGCGGGATGCCGGTCGGGATGTTCAGGCCCGCGATGTCGGCGTCGGAGATGCCGTCGAGGTGCTTGACCAGGGCGCGCAGCGAGTTGCCGTGGGCCGCGACCAGGACGGTCTTGCCGTCGAGCAGGTCCGGGACGATGCCGTCGTACCAGTACGGCAGCATGCGCGTGACGACGTCCTTGAGGCACTCGGTCTGCGGGCGCAGCTCGGGCGGGATCGTCGCGTAGCGGGCGTCGTCGCTCTGCGAGAACTCCGTGCCGTCCTCAAGGGCGGGCGGCGGGGTGTCGTACGAGCGGCGCCACAGCATGAACTGCTCCTCGCCGAACTCGGCGAGCGTCTGCGCCTTGTCCTTGCCCTGGAGCGCGCCGTAGTGCCGCTCGTTCAGGCGCCAGCTGCGGTGCACCGGGATCCAGTGGCGGTCCGCGGACTCCAGCGCGAGCTGGGCGGTGCGGATGGCGCGCTTCTGGAGGGAGGTGTGCAGCACGTCGGGGAGCAGGCCGGCGTCCTTGAGCAGCTCCCCGCCGCGCGCCGCCTCCTTCTCGCCCTTCGGCGTGAGGTTGACGTCCACCCACCCGGTGAACAGGTTCTTCTCGTTCCACTCGCTCTCGCCGTGGCGGAGCAGGATCAGCTTGTACGGTGCGTCGGCCATGCGTCCGAGCCTAATCGACGTTACGGGGCCGTCGCGCGCGCGGGGACCAAGGTCCCGGGGGCGTCTCGATTGACGGACGCCGTCAATTCGGTGGCCCCCGAAACCGGGCCACTTGTAACGTGCGGACATCAGCTGCGCCACTTACGGCAGCACCACGCCGAGCGCCACGCCGAGCGGCAAGTTCCGGGGGAAACCGCATGTCCGTAGCCAGTCTGAGAATCGCCGCACGGGAAACCGTCTCCGGGCTGCCCCGGGCCTTCTGGTGGCTGTGGACGAGCACGCTGATCAACCGGCTCGGTGCCTTCGTCGCCACGTTTCTGGCGCTCTACCTCACCCTCGACCGGGGCTACTCGGCCTCGTACGCGGGACTTGTGGCCTCCCTGCACGGGCTCGGCGGCGTCGTGTCGTCCATCGGCGCGGGCATCATGACCGACCGGCTCGGCCGCCGCCCCACCCTCGTCATCGCGCAGACCTCGACCGCGTTCGCCGTGGCGCTGCTCGGTTTCATGACCGACCCGGTCGCGATCGCAGGCGTCGCCTTCCTCGTCGGCATGGCGAGCAACGCGTCGCGACCGGCGGTGCAGGCGATGATGGCGGACATCGTGAAGCCCGAGGACCGCGTTCGCGCGTTCTCCCTCAACTACTGGGCGATCAACCTGGGTTTCGCGGTCTCGTCGATGGCGGCGGGCTTCATCGCGCAGTACAGCTACCTGGCCGGCTTCCTCGGCGAGGCGGCCCTGACGCTGGTGTGCGCGGTCGTGGTCTTCCTCAAGCTGCCGGAGTCGCGCCCCGAGCGCACGGCCGCGCAGAAGGTGGCGGAGCCGGAGATCGGTATCGGTACGGTCCTGAAGGACGGCCGCTTCATGGGAGTGGTCGGCCTGTCCTTCCTCATCTCCCTTATTTTCCAGCAGGGTTACGTGGGCCTGCCGGTCGCGATGGGCACGGACGGGTTCTCCAGCGCGGACTTCGGCTTCGCGATCGCGGTCAACGGCATCCTGATCGTGGCGGTACAGATCCCGGTCACCCGCTACACCCAGCACCGCGACCCGCGCCGTCTGCTGATCGTCTCGGCGCTGCTCGCCGGGTACGGGTTCGGCCTGACGGCGTTCGCGGGTTCGGTGGCGGTGTACGCCCTGACGATCTGCGTCTGGACCTTGGCCGAGATCGTGAACGCGCCGACCCAGACCGGCCTGATCGTCCGCCTCTCCCCCGTCCATGGCCGCGGCCGCTACCAGGGCGTGTACACGATGTCCTGGTCGGTGGCGGCGCTGGTCGCCCCGCTGATGTCGGGTTACGTCATCGACCACTTCGGCGCGGAGTGGCTGTGGGGCGCGTGCGCGGTGCTGGGGACAGGGACGGCGGTGGGGTACTGGGCGTTGATGCGGGGGTTGCCTGCCGAGCCCACGCCGAAGCCCGCGCCGGGGACCACACCGAGGGCCACACCGGGGACCGCGACCGACGTAGGTCAAGCACCGGGGCGGGTGGAGGCAGCCGCCCGACCGGAGCTCGCCGAGCCCCGCACGGGCTCCACGGTCTGACCCGGCCGGCGGAGCGCTCGGGCCCAGAGAGGGGTGCGCGGGTCCGGGGCGGAGCCCCGAAAGGGGCGCGGGGGACGAAGTCCCCGCGGGGGTCTGGGGCGCAGCCCCAAGGAGCCGGGCCGCCCAACCCCGCGCAACGGGCGGCCGGGTGGGCAAACCCCCCGGGGTCTGGGGCGCAGCCCCAGGAGCCGCACCACAAGTGGCCGTACGGGCCGGCAAAGCCCGCGCGCTCAGCCCCGCCCCGCCTCCCCCGTCAGGTGCTCGAACGCCGCAAGGTTCACCGTGGACTCCCCCCGCGACACCCGCCACGCGTACTCCCGCCGGATGGCCGACGCGAACCCCATCTCCAGCAGCGTGTTGAAGGAGCCGTCCGCTTCCTCCAGGACGACCCCGAGCAGCCGGTCGAGCTCATCCGGGGTGACCGAGGAGAGCGGGAGTTTGCCCGCGAGGTAGACGTCGCCGAGCCTGTCGACCGCGTAACTCACGCCGTACAGACGGAGGTTGCGCTCAAGGAGCCAACGGTGGACGGCCGGCTCGTTCTCGTCGGGGTGGCGTACCACGAACGCATTCACGGAGAGGGAGTGCCGCCCGACCCGCAGCGAGCAGGTCGTGGAGAGTTTGCGGGTGCCCGGCAGCGTCACCACGTACGCGCCGGGTTCCGGGGACTCCCACGAGAGCTCCGCGTCCTTGAGGGCCGCTTCGATGACCTGCCGCACGTCAGCCATGCCGCGAGCCTACGCGACCCCCCACCCGAGCCCGGGGTGGACCGGGCGCGGGCGAACCGGCCGGAGGCGGACCAGGCGGGAGGCGGGCGCCGGGCCGGAGCCGGAGCCGGACCAGAGCCGGGCCCGGCCGGCCGGGCTCACCCGTGGTGGGACCGCACCCGCCGCCGGTGCTCCTGCATCGCCGCCACGTACACATCCGCCGTCGCCGACGCAGCCGTACCCCAGCCGAAGGACTGCGCGTGCCGCGCGGCCGCCCCGCCCATGCGCTCCACAAGGGCGGGTTCCGCCACGAACCGCTGGAGCGCGGTCGCGTAGTCCCCGGGGTCGTGGCCCTGCACGAGGAACCCGGTCGAGCCGTCCCGTACCGCCACCGGAAGGCCGCCGACGGACGCCGCGACCACCGGCGTGCCGGCCGCCTGCGCCTCTATGGCGACCAGGCCGAACGACTCGCTGTAGGAGGGCATGACGAGTACGGACGCCGCCCGGAACCAGTCCGCGAGCCGGTCCTGGCCGACAGGCGGCTTGAACCGTACGACGTCGCAGATGCCGAGCTTGGCCGCGAGTTTCTGCAACCCCTCCGGCTTGGCGAGGCCGCTGCCGGACGGGCCGCCGACGACGGGCACGATCATGCGCGAGCGGAGCGAAGGGTCGCGGTCAAGGAGGTCGGCGGCCGCGCGCAGCAGGATGTCCGGGGCCTTGAGGGGCTGTATGCGGCCCGCGAAGAGCGGAATGAAGGCGTCCTGCGGCAGCCCGAGCCGGTCGCGCGCCGCCGCTCGGCCGTCCGCCGGGCAGAACCGGTCGAGGTTCACGCCGGGGTGGACGACGGCGACCTTGCCGGGGTCGGCTTCGTAGAAGCGGACGAGCTCGTCGGCTTCCTCGGCGGTGTTGGCAATGAGCCGGTCCGACGCGTTCACGATCTGCGTTTCGCCGATGACGCGTGCGGCCGGCTCGGGGGTGTCGCCCTCGGCGAGCGCCGCGTTCTTGACCTTGGCCATGGTGTGCATGGCGTGGACGAGCGGCACCCCCCAGCGCTGCGCGGCGAGCCAGCCGACGTGGCCGGAGAGCCAGTAATGGGAGTGGACCAGGTCGTAGTAGCCGGGCCGGTGGCGCGCCCAGGCTGTCATCACGCCGTGCGTGAAGGCGCAGAGCTGGGCGGGCAGCTCCTCCTTGGCGAGGCCCTCGTACGGGCCCGCGTCGATGTGGCGGACCAGCACACCGGGCGACATCTCGACGGTCGGCGCGAGCCCGCCCGTGGTGGCCCGCGTGAAGATCTCGACCTCGATGTTGATCGCGGCGAGGCGCTTGGCGAGCTCGACGATGTAGACGTTCATGCCGCCCGCGTCGCCGGTGCCGGGCTGGTGCAGCGGAGAGGTGTGGACGCTGAGCATGGCGACCCGGCGCGGCTTGCGGTGTCCCCCGGGCAGCCGGAGCCGGGGCGGACCCGCCAGGGTGCCGGTGAACCGGGACACGTACTGGCTCACGTCGGGGCCCTCCTCGGCTCGGGGCACTGCCTCAGGACTCGCTCGGTGCACTGCTCAGGACTTGATCGGTGCACTGCGGGGAACGCGGAGTAGGCATGCGGGCACGCCCCTCCACTGCCCCGAACACCGGAATCCGTCCATTCATTTCCACTTTGCCAAAAACTTGCCGGACACGCCGGGCGACCACTCCACCGAACGGCGCCGCCCCCTTCATGACGCGGGGCGAACCCGCACAGTCCCGTCCATACGGCAGGGCCGGACCTCCGGCCCGAGCCAGGCCCCAGCCAGGCCCCAGCGACACCCGAGCCCGGCCCGGGCGGCGCCTACCCTCGTCCCATGGCTCCACCCGCCCCACCCGCCAAGCGCCCCGTCGGCACCGTCACGCGCGGCACCACCAACCCGAACCGGCTGCGCCGCATGGACCGCTGGATCGCCGACGCGCACGGGGCGGCGCTGCGCCGTGCGGACGCCCCGCTCGCCGTCGACCTCGGGTACGGGGCCGCTCCCTGGACCGCCGTGGAGCTGCTCCAGCGTCTGCGCACCGCCGCACCGGCCGTCTCGGTGGTCGGCATCGAGATCGAGCCCGCCCGGGTCGCCGCCGCCAAGCCGTACGAGCGCGACGGCCTCACCTTCCGCCACGGCGGCTTCGAGGTGCCGCTGGCCGAGCCCCCGACGCTGATCCGCGCGGCGAACGTGCTGCGCCAGTACGACGAGGCCGAGGTAGCGGCCGTCTGGGCCCGCCTCTGTGCGCGACTCGCGCCCGGTGGGCTGCTCGTGGAGGGCACCTGCGACGAGATCGGGCGCCGCCACGTATGGGTCGCGCTCGGCCCCGACGGCCCGCGCACGGTGACCTTCGCGACCCGGCTCGGCTCCCTCGAACGCCCCTCCGACCTCGCGGAGCGGCTGCCGAAGGCGCTGATCCACCGCAATGTGCCGGGCGAGCCGGTGCACGCGTTCCTGCGCGACTTCGACCGGGCGTGGGCGGCTTCCGCCCCGTACGCCTCGCTCGGCGCGCGGCAGCGCTGGATCGCTTCCGTACGCGCTCTGTGCACCGACTGGCCGGTCACGGACGGCGTACGGCGCTGGCGCCAGGGCGAAGTCACGGTGAACTGGGCGGCGCTCGCGCCTCGTTGAGGGACGACTGGAACGGGCGCTGCGCGCCCGCCGTGCCCCTTGTCGACGTCGTCCAACGAGTGAACTCCCGTGGCCGGCGGAACGCGTGGCGTCCGTGGTTCGTCAGACGGGACGGGTCGGACGGAGGAACGCGAAAGGGGGCGTGCCCCGTCCGGCGCCCCGGTGCCTCTGTCGTTTTGGCGGGGCGCGTGGCAGCATCGCGGACATCGGTGTGATGTTACTGACGGTAAATCACATCTGGAGTTCCCGGTGTTCCGGTATGGGTCGGGTGTTGGCTGGAGGGGGAGTTCTCAGTGCCGAAGAAGCGCCGCTTGGCGGCCGCGATCACCTTGGTGTGCGCCTTGACCGCGTGGGCCGCGCCGGGCACGGCGTTCGCCGAGCCGGCCCCGGCGCCGTCCCCGTCGGGCCCGTCTGCCCCCCAGACCGGTGGCCCCAGGACCCTGGAGGAGGTGAGCCGGCAGATAGACGACCTGTACCGGCAGGCAGCCGTGGCCACCGACGCGTACAACCTCGCCGAGGAGCAGACCAAGGCGCAGTCCGAGCAGATCGTGAAGCTGGCCCAGGAGATGGTGAAGGGCCGGGAGAAGATCAAGCGCCTGAAGGACCAGGCGGGTGCCACGGCGCGGATGCAGTACCGCAACGGTGGCCTTCCGCCCGGCGCGCAGTTGATGCTCAGCGGCGACCCCGACGGCTTCCTCAACGGCGCCGACCTGCTGCGTCAGGGCCAGCAGGCCACCCAGGGCCTGCTCGGCGAACTGAACAGAACCCAGGCCGACTTGACGGCCTACAGCAAGGACGCCACCGCCCAGTGGAAGAACCTGGAGGCCAACCGGGTCAAGAAGGAAGCCGCGAAGAAGGACATCAACGACAAGATCGCGGCAGCCGAGAAGATCCAGGCCGACCTGAAGGAGCAGGAGCGTCAGCGCCTGGCCGAGCTTGAGCGCAAGAAGGAGTTCGACGCGCAGACGGCCTGGCTGAGCACGGGCGTCCTGAAGGCCATCAGCACCTCCGCGAGCGAGCAGGGAAAGAAGGCGGTGAAGTTCGCCACCGACCAGATCGGCAAGCGGTACGTGTGGGGCGCGGCCGGCCCCGACACCTTCGACTGCTCGGGGCTCACCTCCCAGGCGTGGATCGCGGCCGGGCGCGGGATACCGCGTACCTCGCAGGAGCAGTGGGCGCAGCTGCCGCACGTAGCGGTCAAGGACATGCGCCCCGGCGACCTCATCATCTACTTCGCCGACGCCACCCACGTCGGCATGTACATCGGTGACGGCGCGATCGTGCACTCCCCCCGCCCCGGCCGGACCGTGACGATCACCGGAGCGGGCTCCATGCCGATACTCGGCGTCGTACGGCCGGACAAGCCCTAGACGCACGAGGGGCCGCACGGGCACGCGGCTACCGGCGGTACCGGGCACGGCGCAACTTCCTGGGGCCCCGACAAATCGGGCATGTGGCATATGCCAACCGGCTGCCAGTGATGAACGACCCATCGCCATTCCGCCGCACCGGTGGATGACGCTAGGGTCCCGGCTGGTGGGGCGCCGACCGGCGTCCCTCCGCGCCCTCGGGGGGAGGGAAGGAATCCGGAACCGACGATGCCCGCATCCCAGCACGTACCCGTACCGCACCAGCGAGCCGCCCCGGAGGCCCAGACGGGCAGCGCCGACAGCCCGCTCAACCTGCTGGTCATCGAGGACGACCCGGCGGGCACCTTCACCGTGCACGAGCTCCTCGACGAGGCCGGCACCCGGGTCCGTATCCGCACCGCCCGCAATCTCACCGAGGCCGAGCGGCTGCTCACCGACGACATCCACTGCATACTCCTGGACCTCGCGCTGCCCGGCCGCGACCCCGACGACGAGCTGGCGGCCCTGCGTCACCTGCTCCACCTGGCCCCGCGCCACGCCGTGCTCGCCCTCACCCCGTCCACGCACGCGGAACGCGCCGCGGAGGCGGTCCGGGTCGGCGCGCAGGACTACCTCTTCCGGGACGAGCTGGACGGCAGGCTGCTGAGCCGCGCCATCCGGTACGCGGTGGAGCGCAAGCGCGCGGACATGGCCCAGTACAAGCTGGCCGAGTCGCGGCTGCGTGCGCAGGAGAACGCGCGGCTGGAGCGGGGGCTCCTGCCGACCCCGCTGCTCGACGGCTCGGACCTGCTCTTCGCGGCCCGCTACCGCCCCGGCCGCTCCCGCGCGCTGCTCGGCGGCGACTTCTACGACACGGTGCGTACGCCCGACGGAACCGTCCACGCGATGATCGGCGACGTCTGCGGCCACGGCCCGGACGAGGCGGCACTCGGGGTCGAACTCCGCATCGCCTGGCGGGCGTTGACGCTCGCGGGGCTCTGCGGAGACGAGCTGCTCTCCACCCTTCAGGAGGTCCTGGAGCACGAGCGCGACAGTGAGGAGATATTCGCCACGCTGTGCACGGTCGACATCGCGCCGGACGGCCGCAGGGCCGGCCTGTGCCTGGCCGGCCACCCCTCGCCGCTGATCGCCCTGAACGGCCGGGCCCAGCTCCTCCCGTACGAGAACAGCGGCCCCGCCCTCGGCCTGCTGCCCCGCGCGCGCTGGCCGCGCCGCCAGGTCGAACTGGGCCGGGAATGGGGCCTGTTGATGTACACCGACGGCTTGATCGAGGGCCGCACGGGCGAGGGCAGCGGCCAGCGCCTCGGGCAGGACGGCATGCTGGAGATGATCAACAGCCAGCTGGCGTCCGGGCTGCGCGGCGACGCACTCCTCGAAGCAGCGGTCACCCGCGCCCGCGACCTCAACGGCGGCGAGCTGACGGACGACGTGGCGGTCCTCCTCCTGGAGCGCAAGCGCCCCGAGGACCGACGGCCCTGAGGACCGCAGAACGCGGTCGCCCCGGCGGCCGGTCAGCGACGGTCAGCACGGCCAGTCAGCGAGGCCGGTCAGCGGCGGTCCGGGCGGCCGGTCAACGTGGCCGGCCAGCAGCTGTCTTCGCGGCGGGCCGGCCGGCGCGGCCGGTCAGCAGCGGTCAGCGCGACCGGTCAGCAGTCGATCGGCGAGGCCGGTCCGGACCTCGGAGGAGACACAGCGGCCAGCGGTGGGGGCCCGGCCTCAAGAACCCCGGACTCAGCGACCGCCGTTGTACGGGCCGTACGGACCGTCGCTGCTGGAGCCGCCGCCGCGACGGCCACCCCGGCCGCCGCCGGAGACTTGCCGCAGCGCGGGGCGTACGTCGACCATGAAGACGATCGAGGCGACGAGCCCGGCGAGCTGCAGGAAGAGCATGGGCACGAACAGGTTCACCACGACGGTGACGCCGAGGATGATCAGCCACAGGGGCTTGGTCTGCTTGCCGGCCGCGCGATAGGCGTCCTCGCGGGCCAGGGCGGCGAAGACCAGCGCCACCACGGCGATGACGAGCATCGCGAGATAGAGCAGCGATGTGAGAAGGCTGAATCCCGTGAGCAACATGCCGTGCACCGCCTAGTGAGTCCTGCGTGATAACCATCGGGTCATGGGTGTGAAGTGGGCGTGAAGAGCGCCTCGCGGCCAAGGTACTAGGACAACGAGGCGGGCACCGGGAAGGTGCCCGCCCCATGTTCCTGCCCAGGACTGTGCCCGGAATCCGCGCCGGTCAGCCGGCCGGGCTTCGCTACTCCGCGGACTTGGGCGCGGTCTTCTTCGCCGTGGCCTTGCGCGGGGCGGCCTTCTTGGCGGACGCGTCCGCCGTACCGGCCGTGCCACCGACACCCGCCCCACCGGTCCCGCCGGTCCCGACGGTCTCGGTGTTGGCCGGGGTCACGTCCTTGACCAGGGGCTCGCGTGTCGCGGCCGGGGTCTCGCTCGTGGGCTCGACGGCGCCGGCGATCTCGACGATCTCGTCGGCGGCCTCGCCGCGCCACTGCTTGACGACTTCCTGGCCGTGCTCGGCCACGGAGTCGTAGCCCTCGCGCGCCTTGACGGCGTACTCGGCGAGGACGCCGACGCCGCGCAGCGCGAGATCCTGGGCGTTCTCGCCCAGCTTCTTGAAGTCGCCGTCGAGAGCGCCGAACAGGTCGGTGGCGCGGGTCGTGACGGCGGCCTGGACCTCCTTGACGCGGGCAGCGGCCTTCTCCTGCACGACCTTGGGGTCGGTGCGGCGTACGGCGTCGATGCGCTCGGGCGCCTCGGACTGGATCTTCTCGATCAGGGCCGGAACCTTCTTGGCCTGCTGCCCTGCGAGGTCCGCCGTCCCGGCGAGGAAGTAGAGGGGGGTGGGGTCGGTGAGGGTCTTGCGCAGGTCATCGGTGATGGCCATGTCTGTCCTCCCGGATCAGTGCTCAGTTGCTCGCTTGAGGGTGGTCGGCATCGCTGCCGTCGGCGGCAGCGTCGGTGTCCGTACCGGCGTCGAGCCCGTTCTCCTTGCGGAAGGACTCGTAGATCTGGAGCAGTACCTGCTTCTGACGCTCGTTGAGCGAGGGGTCGGCGAGGATGACGCTCCGCGTCTCCGCGGCCTCGGGCGACCTCTCGTCGAGAATCCCGGCCTGCACGTACAGCGTCTCGGCGGAGATCCGCAGCGCCTTCGCGAGCTGCTGCAGAATGTCCGCGCTCGGCTTGCGCAGCCCACGCTCGATCTGACTCAGATACGGATTGGACACCCCGGCGGCATCGGCGAGCTGCCGCAGCGACAGCTGCGCGGTGCGCCGCTGCTCGCGCAGGTACTCGCCGAGATTGCCGACGTTGAGCGATGCCATACCCCGAGAGTGCACCATCCGCGCTAACTTTTGCAAGCAGACGCTTGCAAAAGTGTGCCACGTCTCCGTTGGGTCGTACACGCGCCCCGCGCCCCTCCCCCGTGCGGCGGACCGCACCGTCCCCCGTCCCGACGCCCGCCGCGCCGCGCCTCACCACGATGGGACGCATGCAGAAGACCGACGCGCTGCCCGACGTTCCGCGCTGGGCCGTCCTCACCGCCCACGCCGTGCCCCTCGTCGCTCTGCCCTCCGGCCTGTGGCGGATCGCCCAGATCGCCGGGGCGCCGGTGGCCGACCAGTCGGGGCGCGACGGCCGCGAGATGGTCCTCGCCCTGTCGCTCGCCCTGGTGTCCGAGGCGCTCGCCCTGCTGACGCTCGGCCTGGTACGGCCGTGGGGCGAGATCGCACCCCGGCGCCTGCCGTTCATCGGCGGGCGCCCGGTGCGTACGCTCGCGGCGGTGATACCGGCGCTGCTCGGGGCGGCGCTGCTCGGCGCGGTCTCCGTCTGGTTCGCCTGGACCCAGGCCGCGGACCTGGTCGAGCGGGTCACGCGGACACCCGCGCAGCACGCACTCCTTGTGGCCTGTTACGCCCCGCTGCTGGCCTGGCCTCCCCTCCTGGCAGCGACCGCCCTCGCGTACCACCGGCGGCGCAGAACGACCGAGGACCGCACACCCACGGCGGCCGCCACGTCAGGATGATGCGTACGGACCCTCGGTCGCCTTCCGGCGCTGCATCCCGGTCAGTCTCCGGACGAAGCCGATCGCCAGCAGCGCCGCGGCGACGCCCAGCACGTCGGCGAGGATCGTGATGTCGTAGGCGCGCTGCAGGGATTCCGTGGTCTCGGCGTTCCTGTGTGCGGCCCAGCCCAACCTGTCGATCACCAGGCTGCTCGTCCAGACTCCCCACCAGAGGGTGAGCGGGCGCCGGGAGAACGGTCGCACGGAGCCGTCGGGTGCGGTCTGGGCGCTGGCCGTCCAGATCTCACGGGCCACCTGGTACGGGATCCACAGGTTGCCGATCGGCACGAACCACCCGCCGATGGTCCAGCCCTTGCCGCGGGTGCACGCTTCGGGGGTGAACACCTCGGCGTTGCCGCGGACCCGGTGGAACCAGATGATGAAGACGGTCGCCGTGGCCAGCAGGGCCATCATCTGCATGGCGCCGGAGAGCGAGTAGAGGGTGTCGGCGTACCGGATGTCGGCTCGGGTGTGGGAGACCAGATCACCGGTCACGCCGTGCAGGACGAACCCGGTGTAGACGGCGAAGAGGTAGACGACGGCGGTCACCGCGAGCAGCACGGTGACGGCGATGGCCAGTCCCTCGGGCGAGCGCAGAGCGATGCTGCGTGGTGGCATGGTGGCGGCAGGCTGATGCTGCATGGGCGAGATCCCCCCGGATCATGGCTGACGGACCCGCCGACGCGCGGGGCTTGGGCATTCAAGCCGTAACCCGTGGGCCGGTCAAAGGCATTGCACAGGGTCCGCCGGCTTCGCACCCGTAACCCGTGGGCCAGTCAAAGGCCAGGCATTGCACAGGGTCCGCGGGCTTCGCAAGGTCCGCGGGCTTCGCAGGCCGGCCGGCTTCGCAGGTTGCGCAGGTTGCGCAGGCATGCACGGGTCAGAACATGTCCGGACACCAGGGCCGGGCGCTCGTCCGGAAGAGGGTGTCCAGGTGGGTCGCCGCCCCCGCCCGCTCCTCCGTGGCGCGGCCGAGCGCCAGCAGCCTCGTCGCCGACTCGTCGCCCAGGTAGAGGGAGGCCAACTCCCTTACGTTCAGGGTCAGTTCGGCGGTACGTGTGGTCGGGGTGCAGGTCGCGCCCGTCGGGCCCGCCTCCAGGAGGTAGCGGCCCGCCGCCGGGCCCGCCGCGTCTTCGACCTCCAGGACGAGGGCGCCCTCGGTGGCGTACGTGCGTGCCTCAAGGGCCCGTACGACGTCGAGCAGCCGCAGCCACAGGAAGTCGGCGTGGGTCACGATCCTGGCCGCCCGCGGGTTCGGGAAGTAGTGCGGGAGCAGGTCGTCGGGGGCGCGGTAGCCGGTGCGTACCGTGCGGATCCAGTCGATGGCGCACAGGTAGTGCCACAGGGCGCGGTCCGCCTCGGGGGTCAGGCCGATGAGGCCCTTCACCGTCGCCGTGTTCTCGGGCAGCTTCGCGTCGCTCCACCGCTCGTCGGCCGTGTACGCGACGATGCCGGCTGGGCCGCCCGCGACCGTGCGGTACACCGCGAAGAAGGGCTCGGTCCAGGGGCCGTCGCGGCGGGAGGCGCCGGTGGCCAGGTCCCACCAGCGCCGGTCGCGGCTGATGGCGCCCGCCCGCGTTGGCCGGAACTGTTCGAACACCTCGGTGCCGAGCTTCGCGGCGTCGGCCGGACCGACCAGATCGACCCGCCCGCCGTCGGCCGGGCGCGACCCTTTCGGGTCGAGCCCGGTGCGGGCGGTGTCGATCTCCCATTCGGTGAGCCAGGTCGCGGGACCGTACCCGTACCGGCCGTAGATCGGGTACTCGGCGGCGACCAGCGTGGACGCCACATCGCCGCGCTCCCGGGCCCGGGCCAGCTCGGCCGCCATCATCCGGGTCAGCAGGCCGCGCCTGCGGTGCGTGGGCGCGACGGTGACGGAGCTGACCGCGCTCACGGGCAGCGCGGCGCCACCCGGCACGGTCAGCTCCTGCGCGAACGAGCGGAACGTGGCCACGCACCGGCCGTCGTCGAAGCCCGCCTGCACCCGGCCCAGGTCGCTGTTGGCCCGCAGGTCACGCGTGTACTGGTCGCTCACCACCGGCGGCCGCAGGAAACCCACCTGCACCGTCTTGTTCCAGTCGGCGAACTCGGCTTCGGTGACGGTACGGACCTCGATGTCGGGCGTGGCCGGGGTGCTCATGCCGGCCACGCTAGGCGGGCCACACTCAGAATGTCGCCCGAATTTCGCCGACCTCCGCGGCCCCGCCGAACAGCGGCGCCCGGCCGATCCGGTCGACCACGGGAGCGTCCACGCCCATCAGCCGCAGCGCTCGCGCCAGGATCGGGCCAAGCGAGCGGATCGCACCGTCGTCGACCTTGAAGGCGAGCGCGCGGCCGTCGGCCAGGGCCACCGCCTGCACGGCCTCGGCGCCCATCTTCGACAGGGTGCCCGGCACCTCGCGCATCAGCCAGGTGTCGGGCCTGCGCGTGCCGGCCACGTACTCGGGGTGGGCGCGCATCGCCTCGGCGACCCGGCCCTCGACCGAGCCGGGCTCCGCCGTCGCGAAGGTACGGAAGGCGCGGGCGAGCCCGGTCAGGCTGATCGCCATCAGGGGCGCCCCGCAGCCGTCGGTGCCGACCGAGGCGACCGGCTCGCCCGCCGCGACCTCCACGCTCTCGTGGACCAGGCGCTGCAACGGGTGCGCCGGGTCGAGGTAGCCGGCGAGGTCCCAGCCGTTCTGCTTGCAGGCCGCGAGCATCGCCGCGTGCTTGCCCGAACAGTTCATGGTGAGCCGCTCGCGGACATGGCCCGCGGCCAGGTACGTCTCGGCCTCGGCGGCGTCCAGCGGCAGATCGGGCGGGGTCTGGAGGTCGTCCGGGGTCAGCCCGTGCTCGGTGAGCATCTTGCGGACGAGATCGAGGTGGAAGCCCTCGCCGGAGTGGCTGGCCGCGGCGATGGCCAGGCGCTCACCGGACAGGTCGAGCCCCGCGCGCAGCACGGCGGCGGCCTGCATCGGCTTGTTGGACGAGCGGGGGAAGACGGGAGCGGCCGGGTCGCCGAGCGAGAACTCGACGCTGCCGTCGGCCGCCAGCACCACCAGCGAGCCCCGGTGATGGCCCTCGACGAATCCGGAACGGACGACTTCGGCGAGGGCCGGGGGTATCGGGGACGTCGAGGACACGGCGGTCATGGGGTGCGGCCTTCCGGACGGGTGACCTGCCCCGGAGGGATCGCTTCCGCTTGGGCGGGTCAGATGAGCAAATCGTCTACTTGTGCTTCCCCATCACGGTACCTGCGGGCGATCTCCGCGCTGCAATCGTCGGCGGTCCGCTGGACCTCCTTGCGGCGCCGCGAGACCTGCTGCTCGTAGCGGATCAGGCGTCCGGTCGCAGTGTGCAGCTCGTCGTCCGTACGGGCGTCCAGGTCGGAGAGCTCGACCTCGGCGTCCATCTCGGCGGCGAGGATCCGGTACTCCTCGTTGCGCGGCGCCGACAGCGTGACGTGGCGGGCCGAGGCCCGGTGCGAGGACGGCGCGTCGGTGAGGATCTCGGCGAGCCGCTCCACCACCGGCGCCTGCGGCCCGGTGCGCCGGGCCAGCTCGGCCCGCAGGATGTCGATCCGGCCGTGCAGGAGCCGCCGTACATAGCTGAGGTCGGCCTCGTCGCTCTGCGACTGCCGGCGCACCGCGCGCAGCTCCGCGAGCCGCAGCCCGGCCAGGTCGTGGCCGCGCTGCGGCGGCAGGGCGCCACCGGCCCACCGCGTGGCGGGTCGTAGGGCGGTACGCGGACTGGTCCGGGTCAGCGATACGGGACCGCGCGACTGCCCGGCGCCTGGTGCGTTCATGCGTCTTTCCGTCCCCTCGACCGGTGCATGGGGTCTCTCCCGGACCCGAAGGCCCCTGGGGGAAGCACCGCCTGTACGCATCGTGCCACCCCGGGTACGGCACGTGCAGGTGCACTGCACCCGTTCAGCCGCTCGGAATCCGGACGCACCGGTGGCATAAGTTGGGGCGCATGCGAGCGGTGGTGCAGAGGGTGGACGGCGCGAAGGTCGTCGTGGCGGGCGAGACGGTCGGGGAGATCACAGGCGAGGGACTCTGTGTCCTGGTCGGCGTCACCCATGGGGACAATCCGGAAAAGGCAGCACAGCTCGCCCGCAAGCTGTGGTCGGTGCGCATCCTGGAGGACGAGAAGTCCTGCTCGGACGTGAACGCGCCGCTGCTGGTGATCTCGCAGTTCACGCTCTACGGCGACGCCCGCAAGGGCCGCCGCCCCACCTGGAACGCGGCCGCCCCCGGCGAGGTCGCGGAGCCCCTGGTCGACGAGGTCGTGGCCGCGCTGCGGGCGCTGGGCGCCCGCGTGGAGACGGGTCGTTTTGGCGCGGACATGCGGGTGTCGCTGACCAACCACGGCCCGTTCACGATCGTCGTCGACGTCTGACACACCCTGCGACAAGGACCGGGCCCGGCCGGCCGCGCCCTACGGCTCGACCACGACCTCCTGGGCCGCCGCCGTGTTCCCCGCGAGCAGCTCCGCGTCGAGGGGCACGTTCCGCTTCACCAGGGCCAGTGCGATCGGGCCCAGCTCGTGGTGGCGGGCCGACGTCGTGATGAAGCCGAGCTGACGCCCCTCGGCGCCGTCCGCCGCGAGCCGCACCGGCGTACCCGGGCCGGGCAGCAGCACCTCGCTGCCGTCCAGGTGCAGAAAGACCAGACGGCGCGGCGGCTTCCCCAGGTTGTGGACGCGCGCGACCGTCTCCTGCCCCCGGTAGCAGCCCTTCTGGAGATGGACGGCAGGACCGATCCAGCCCACCTCGTGCGGGATCGTCCGGTGGTCGGTCTCGAAACCGAGCCGGGGCCGGTGCGCCTCGACCCGCAGCGCCTCGTATGCCAGGATCCCGACGAGCGGGCCCGCCGCGTCCGCGTACCTCTCCAGGTCCTCGCGCGGCAGGAACAGATCACGGCCGTACGCCGTCTCGCGCACCACGACCCCCTCCGGCACCTCGGCGATGGAGCCGGCCGGCAGGTGCACGACCGCGAACTCCCCGGTGCGGTCGGCCACTTCCACCCGGTAGAAGAACTTCATCGACTCCAGGTACGCGATCAGCTCGCCCTGGGTGTCGGGTTCGACGTGGATCCACACCGTGGTGCCGTCGTCCACCAAATACAGGGCGTGCTCGACATGTCCGTTCGCGGACAGGACCAGCGCCTCGGTGGCCTGCCCGGCGGGCAGATCGCTCACGTGCTGGGTGAGCAGCAGATGCAGCCAGCTCAGCCGGTCGTCACCGGTAACGGTGAGGACCCCGCGGTGCGAGAGGTCGACGAGACCGGTGCCGCCGGCGAGCGCGCGCTGCTCACGGAACAGGTCGCCGTAGTGCGCCGCGACACCTTCGTCGCGCCCTTCGGCGGGGACGGCGCCGGCCTGGGACAGCAGAGGGCTCTTCATGACCGCAAGCCTACGACTCGGCGGCCGAAGCCTTCTGGGCGCACTGCGCGCAGCGACCGAAGATCGCGAAGTGCTTCATGTCCGTCTCGAAGCCGAAGGTGTCCCGGAGCTTCGCCGTGAAGTCGGCGGCCACGGACACGTCGGCCTCGATCACCTCGGTGCAGTCCCGGCACACCAGATGGATGTGGTGGTGCCGGTCGGCCAGGTGGTAGGTGGGGGCGCCGTGGCCCAGGTGCGCGTGCGAGACCAGACCCAGCTCCTCCAGGAGCTCGAGGGTCCGGTACACCGTGGAGATGTTCACGCCGCCCGCCGTCTTCCGCACCTGGGTGAGGATGTCGTCGGGCGTGGCGTGCTCCAGTACGTCCACGGCCTCCAGGACGAGCTGTCGCTGGGGCGTCAGGCGGTAGCCGCGCCTGCGGAGGTCGCTCTGCCAGTCGGTGGTCACCACGCCCCCAGCGTAAGACCTACGTGACTACTTGAAGAAGGCGATTCCGTCGTCCGGAAGATCACCGAGTCCGCGGGCCATCTCCGCGACCTCTTCCGGCGTGACGACCTTCTTGAGGTGCGCCGACATGTAGGGGCGGAGCTCGACCTCGGGGGTCGCCTTCTCGCCGACCCACATGAGGTCACTCTTGACGTAGCCGTAGAGACGCTTGCCGCCGGTGTACGGGCCGGAGGCGGCGGTGCGCGCCACGGCGTCCGTCACGAGATCGATCTGCGGCTTCTGGTGGGCGAGCTCGCCGTACCAGATCTCGACGATGCCCTGGTCGCGGACCATGACGACCTCGACCTTGCGGTCCTTGTCGATGCGCCAGTAGCCCGACTCGGACTCCAGCGGCTTCACCTTGTTGCCCTCGGCGTCCAGGATCCAGGAGTGCGAGACGTACTCCAGGAAGTCACGGCCGTCGTGGGAGAAGGTCACGGACTGCCCGAAGTTCGCCTTCTCGGCGCCCGGGAAATCGGTGACACCGGCGCCTTCCCACGTACCGAGGAGGAAGACCAGGGGAACCAGGTCGGGGTGGAGGTCGGACGGAATCTCGATCATGAGGCTGCGATCTCTTCGTTAACGACGGAGGGGGGTCAGCGCTGGCCCTGGTACAGCTTCTTCACGGTCAGACCGGCGAAGGCGAGGACGCCGACGCAGACCAGGACAAGGAGGGTGGAGAAAACAGCCTCAAGCACGGGGGGCTCCTCGCATGAGCGGGTGTAGGGGCGGTCAGGGCCGGCCCCCAGCCTAATGGGTGGGGGGCCGGCCCTCTCGGCGAGGTACGCCGCCGGTGGCGCGGCCCACACGCGGCGGGCCCCCACGCGGCGGGCCCGCAGGTGGAAGTCCCGCCCGGGTACGTGCCCGTGCCGTTCAACGGGCTCTGAGCCCGCGCCCCCCGGGGGGAGGTTGTGGCGCGCGGATTACAGTTCGGCACATGCCGAAGCAGAAGCTCGTGATCAAGGTGACCGCCGGGGCCGACGCGCCCGAGCGGTGTTCGCAGGCCTTCACCGTGGCTGCGGTGGCCGTGGCCAGCGGGGTGGAGGTGTCGCTGTGGCTGACGGGTGAATCGTCCTGGTTCGCCCTGCCGGGCCGGGCCGCCGAATTCGAGCTCCCCCACGCCGCGCCGCTGCCCGACCTGATCGAGTCGGTCCAGGCGGGCGGGCGGGTCACCCTGTGCACGCAGTGCGCGACCCGGCGCGGGATCACCGAGGGGGACGTCCTGGAGGGCGTGCGCATCGCGGGGGCGCAGGTTTTTGTGCAGGAGATCATGGCGGACGGCGTCCAGGCGCTCGTGTACTGAGCGCTGCCGTCGAAGGCGGCCGGGACTTCGGGGAGCGCTGCCGTCGAAGGCGGCCGGGACTTCGGGGAGCGCCGCCGGTTCAGCGGCGCTTCTTGCCGTCCAGCTCGTCCCACCACTCGTCCGACTTGGGGTCGCCCGACGGGTCGTCCCACCAGCGGTCGTCGGGGCCGCGCCGATTGGCGACCATCGCGGCGACCGGCGGGATGACCATGGCGACCACGCACATCGCCACGGCCGCGGGAATGGACCACAGGCGCACGAATCCCCAGGCGGACACGAAGAGCAGGATGCAGCCGCCCATCATCCAGAAATAGCCGCGCCGACGCCGGGCCAACATGCATCCAGCGTACGACCGCGGGGCCCGGCCCGATACGCCGAAGCGGACTCCGGCCCATACCGGATCGCCCGGCCCCGGCAAGGGTGCGCCCGGCCCCGCACGGCACGAAGGGCCGCACCCCATTCCAAGGCGTCCAACCCCGGGGTGCGGCCCTCCGGCCGGTACTGCGGTGGTGCCGTCGGTCAGACGGCGATGGCGACCTCGGCGAGGCCACCGGTCTGGGCGACGACCGTACGGTCCGCGCTGCCGCCGGGCACCAGGGCGCGCACGGTCCACGTGCCCTCGGCCGCGTAGAAGCGGAACTGTCCGGTGGCCGAGGTCGGGACCTCGGCGGTGAACTCGCCGGTCGAGTCGAGCAGGCGCACGTAACCGGTGACGGGCTCGCCGTCGCGGGTCACCTGGCCCTGGATCGTGGTCTCACCGGGCTTGATCGTCGAGGCGTCGGGGCCGCCGGCCTTCGCTCCACACATGGGTTCTTCCTTACGGTCTACGGTCGGGTACGGCAGGGGCTGCGCGGGCTGTGCGGAGTTACTTGTTGGCGCCGAGCTCGATCGGCACGCCGACGAGCGAGCCGTACTCCGTCCACGAACCGTCGTAGTTCTTGACGTTCTCCTGGCCGAGCAGCTCGTGCAGCACGAACCAGGTCAGGGCCGAGCGCTCACCGATGCGGCAGTACGCGATGGTGTCCTTCGCCAGGTCGACCTGCTCGGCCTCGTAGAGGGCCTTGAGCTCGTCGTCCGACTTGAAGGTGCCGTCGTCGTTGGCGTTCTTCGACCACGGGATGTTGCGGGCGGACGGGACGTGGCCCGGGCGCTGCGACTGCTCCTGCGGGAGGTGGGCCGGGGCGAGCAGCTTGCCGGAGAACTCGTCGGGCGAGCGCACGTCGACGAGGTTCTTGGAGCCGATCGCGTTGACGACGTCGTCGCGGAAGGCGCGGATCGAGGCGTCCTGCGGCTGGGCCTTGTACTGGGTGGCCGGGCGGCTGGGGATCTGGTCGCCGTCGACGAGGTCGCGGGAGTCGAGCTCCCACTTCTTGCGGCCGCCGTCGAGGAGCTTCACGTCCTGGTGGCCGTAGAGCTTGAAGTACCAGAAGGCGTACGAAGCGAACCAGTTGTTGTTGCCGCCGTACAGGACGACGGTGGTGTCGTTGCCGATGCCCTTGCCGGAGAGGAGCTTCTCGAAGCCCTCCTGGTCGACGAAGTCGCGGCGGACCGGGTCCTGGAGGTCCTTGGTCCAGTCGATCCGGATCGCGTTCTTGATGTGGTTCTTCTCGTAGGCCGAGGTGTCCTCGTCGACCTCGACGATGGCGACCTTCGGGTCGTCGATGTGGGCCTCGACCCAGTCGGCGTCTACCAGGACGTCGCTGCGGCTCATGTTGTTCTCCTCCGGGGCAGTGTGCGGGGGCGGCGATGCAGGTGTGCGGGTACGCGTCTGCGGCTCGCGTACGCGGCACGGGTGGGCCTTGGCGGCGGTTGAGGGCGGCCAAGTGGCCCGGGGAATGCGGGAGTTGAGCGTCCCGCTCAGAAAGGGCGACAGAGCATGGCGGCGACGCGGCACAGGTCTACTGCCCGCCGCTTCGTGAGGTCCGCCTGTCGCTTCATGCGTCCGATCGTAGGGAGCGCGTGGGGGGTGTGTCACCGGGGTGTCGCATGCTGAGACTCGATCATCCGCATGCTGATACGCGTCCCGCTTCCAGGGGCTGTCCGTCTCCGCCGGGGGCACCCCGCGCCCACCCCGCATCTACGGACCGGACACCCCCGTCTCACCATCCGGTCCCAGCCCCCGAAAACCCCCTGGGCTCCGCCCCAGACCCCGTTCACGCCCGAACGGCGCCAGTCCTCAATCGCCGGACGGGCTGGCCATGCCAGTGCCGGGCGGCACCAGTGCCGCTGAGGGGCGCGGGGAACTGCGCGGGACACGGGCACGATCCGCAGACAAAAGCGGGGTGCCCGGGGCTCCGCCCCAGACCCCGTTCGCGCCCGAAAGGCGCTCGTCCTCAAACGCCTGACGGGCCGAGGTGGCCCGCATGGGCCGGGGTCGAGCAGCCGAACAGGCTGAGGTGGCCGAGACTCGGCACCCTGCCAAGGGCAGCCCACCCAGGGGAGCGGGGTGGTGGGGGTCAGCCCGCCAGGTGGACTTCCGTGCCCTTGCCCGAGAAGCGCAGCCCCGACTCCGACGCCGTCACCTTGTCCAGCTTGATGCTCGACGGCATCCCCTCGATCTTCAGGTCGTAGTCGACCGCCTTACGAAGCCGCTGGTCGAACCCCGGCACCGGCAGCTTCGGCAACGCCTCCGCACGCAACTGCACCGCCCCCGACCCGTTCAGCGCGACCGTGCTGTACGCCGACACCGTCTGCCCCTTGAGCAGCGCCTTGACGGCGGACGGCAGCGACACGCCCTGGCCCTCCAGGAGGTCGGTGAGCGGGCCGGACACCTTCACCTGGCCCTTGGCCGCGCGCTCGGCGCCCGCGTAACTCACCGTCGCCCCCTTGGGCGCCGCCTTCGACAGGTCCGCGTACGAGATGTTCGCCGCGCCCTCACCGCGCCCGGCCACCACCGACGAGAAGCTGCTGTCGATCCGTACCGCGTACAGCTCGGCCGTCACCTCGGTGACGTTGACCGAGTGGCCGCCCGCCGTCGCCGTCACACCGGACAGCTTCACGTCGACCTCGTCGAGCTCCTTGGCGAGGACTTGCGTCAGGAAGGGGAAACCCTTGATGTCGACATCGGGGGACGAGCTCAGCCGCTGACTGCTCTGGATCTTGTCGGCGGCCTTCGACTCGGCGATGTTCACCGCGATGCGGTCCACGGCGACGAAGATGCCGCCGAGAACGATCGCGATGATCAGAAGTATTCGCAGTGCGCGCATTGCCTACGTGTCCCCCACCAGTCGGCCGCCGACTCTCGATGTCATCGATGTCATCGATGGTTATTGCTGTCATTGATCTTCATGCAACGACGAGCGCGAGCCTAGCCCCGGTTCCCTACGCCACGACCCGCCCGATGAGATACAGCACAGGAACCGCCGCGGTGAGCGGCAGCGCCACACCCGCCGTCATGTGCACGAACCGGGACGGATAGTCGTACGAGGCGACCCGCAGCCCGATCAACGCGCACACCCCGGCCGCCAGGCCGAGCAGCGCGCCGGACGCGCCGATGCCGGTCAGGCCGCCGACCGTGATGCCTGCGCCCGCGGCCGCGAGCAGCGCCGCCGTCACCGAGGCCGGGGCGGGCAGGGGCAGCGCGCGGGCGAGCGCGGCGACCGCGACCGCCGCCGCGCCGACCGACACCGCGTGCGGCGGCGCGGCCAGGGCGCCGCCGGCCAGGATCGCGAGCGCCGCCGAGGCCACGGTCGCCATCAGGCCGTACATCCGCTCATCGGGGTCGGCGTGCGAGCGCAGCTGCAACACGAGCGTGAGCAGCACCCAGGCGCCCAGCGTGCCGAGGATCGCGGCGGGACCGTTCTCCCGGCCGACGGCGAGCAGCGCGACGTCGGCGACCAGGCCGCCGGCGAACGCAAGCGCGATGCCCTGCCGGGCCGGCCACATGCCGTTCAGGCGGAACCAGCCCGCCGCCGTCACGGCCTGGAGCCCGACCACCGGAACCACCAGGGCGTACGGGCCGACCGGCGCCGCCACCGCGAGGAGCAGACCCAGCACGGCGGTCAGCGCGGCGGGCCGCATGCCGGGCGCGATGACCGGCGAACGCCCCTCCGCGCGGGCCCGCTGGGCGTCGGTGATCCGCGCGTTGCCGACCGTGGTGGGCGGGCTGTACGCGGGACCGGGACCGGCAGCCCCCTCGGAGGGGCCGCCCGCGGTCGCCATGGCCGGCCCCGGGTCCGGGTTCGGCGTCGCTGCGGGTTCGTACAGCGGGCTCGCGGCCGGCGCCGACGCCATGGGCATCTCGGGCGGCAACGGCACGGACGTCGTCCCGTACGCCTCCCCCGAGCCCGCCGCGGGCGCGTGCGTGCCGTACGCCTCCCCCGAGCCCGCCGCGGGCGCGTGCGTCCCGTACGCCTCCCCCGAGCCGGCCGCAGGTGCGTGCGTGCCGTACGGGTCACCGGCCGGCGCGTCGTACTGCGCACCGCCCTGCGGCGGCAGATAGGCCGTCTCTTCCACTCCAGGCCCGGCCCCCTGAACTCCCTGCGGCGGGTACGCCGGGTCCGGCGCGCTCTCCTGCCATGGCTGGGCGTGGCGCGGCCGGTAGGGGGCGGGCTCCGGCGGCTGCTGCTGCTCGGCGGGCGGGATCGTGGGCTGGTACTGGGTGTCCCAGGTCTGGCCCTCCCAGGTCTGCGTGTACTGCTGCTGGTCCTGGTACGGCTCGTACGGGAACGGCGGCTGCGGCTCGGGCCGCGGCGGCACCGGCTGCCCGTACTGGTCGTACTGGTCGTACGGGGGCTGCTGCTGATGGTGGTACGGGTACGGCTCGCTCATGACGTGGGGGTCACCCTCCTGCGAACGGCGGGAGCACCTCGACCGTGCCGCCCTCGGCAAGGCGTACGGTCTCATGCTTCCGCTTCCCGACGGGGTCACCGTCGACCAGGAAGGAACACCGCTGCAGTACGCGCGTGAGCTCTCCGGGGTGCCGTTCGCGCACCGCGTCGAGGGCTTCGGCCAGCGTGCCGGCGGCGTACGGTTCCTCGGCGACGCCCGCGGCGGACTTGGCCGCGGCCCAGAAGCGGATGGTTCCCGCTGCCATGGTGAGGCTCCTTTCGTCGCCCTCCATGATGGGCTACCCGGCGGGCCGCGCGGCGGTCAGCCAGTCGGCGATCCGCCGCAGCAGCTCCTCGCCGGCCGCGTTCTCGGCGTGACCCATGCCCTCCTCCAGCCACAACTGCGCAGGTCCGGCCGCCGCCAGCATCAGCGGATGATCCACCGGGAAGTACGGGTCGCGGTCGCCGTGCACGATGAGCAGCGGGGTCGGCGCGATCAGCGGAACGGCCTCGACGGGTGAGAGCGGCACCGGATTCCACTCCTCGGTGTGGATGCGGGTGGCGAAGCCCAGCCAGCTGACGAGGCGCCCGGCCCGCCGGGTCACCAGCCAGTGCACCCGGCGCATCGCGGGCGTACCCCGGTAGTACCAGCGGGCGGGCGCACTGACCGCCGCCACTGCTTCCGTGCGCCCCCGCCCGCTCCCCCGGTGGGTCGCGGCGTGCCGCAGCACCACCGAGCCGCCCATCGAGAAACCCACCGTCACCACCCGTTCGTACCCGAGTGATCTCGCCCACTCCACGGCCGCCGCGAGATCGAGCACCTCGCGGTCGCCGACGGTCGAGCGGCCGCCGGACCTTCCGTGCCCGCGGAAGGAGAAGGTGATCACGGCCGCGTACTGGGCGAAGACCCCCGCAGCCCGGCGTACGGCGGGCTTTGTGGCCGCTCCGGTGAAGCCGTGCGCGACCACGATCGCGGTGTCCGCCGGCCCCTTCGCGCAGGGGTCGTGAACCGCCTCGATCCGGACACCGTCGGCGGTACGCAGGGTGGCGCGCCGGGGGCCCGGAGTGATCGAGGAAACATCCGAAGTGTGAAATCGGCCCTCTGTCTCGCCCTTCATGTGGGCTATTCTCCAGGGCAGAGGATCCGGGCAACGTAGCCCCCGGGTCCTTTTGTGTTTTCCCGTCGTTGTTACGGACGGGTGAACAAAAGCTCACGAAAGGGCCCGCACCGCGGGCCCCGGCCGGACCGTACGAAGCAGTGCCGCAACACCCCCGAGCTCTGACCGAGCAGGAGGAAACGACGTCATGGGCCAGCGAACCGTGCACGATACGAAGCGGACCATCCGGGTAGGAGGAGAGCGATGAGCTCCCTACTGCTCCTGACCAATGCCCTCCAGCCGTCGACGGAGGTGCTCCCCGCCCTCGGCCTGCTCCTGCACAGCGTGCGCGTGGCGCCCGCCGAGGGCCCCGCCCTCGTCGACACCCCCGGCGCCGACGTGATCCTCATCGACGGCCGCCGCGATCTGCCGCACGTGCGGTCGCTGTGCCAGCTCCTGCGCTCCACCGGGCCCGGCTGTCCGCTGGTCCTGGTCGTGACCGAGGGCGGCCTTGCCGCCGTCACCGCCGACTGGGGCATCGACGACGTACTGCTCGACACCGCGGGCCCGGCCGAGGTCGAGGCCCGGCTGCGGCTCGCCACCGGCCGCGCGCAGGCCACCTCCGACGCCTCCCCCATGGAGATCCGCAACGGCGACCTCTCGGTCGACGAGGCCACGTACAGCGCCAAACTGAAGGGCCGGGTCCTCGATCTGACCTTCAAGGAGTTCGAGCTCCTGAAGTACCTCGCCCAGCATCCCGGCCGGGTCTTCACCCGCGCCCAGCTGCTCCAGGAGGTGTGGGGCTACGACTACTTCGGCGGCACCCGCACCGTCGACGTCCACGTACGGCGGCTGCGCGCCAAGCTCGGCCCCGAGCACGAGTCACTGATCGGCACGGTACGCAACGTCGGCTACCGCTTCGTGGCGCCCGAGAAGCCCGAGCGTTCCAGTGAGGACGCCAAGGCGAAGGCCGTCGTGGACGCGGCGACCGCCGAGACGAAGGAAGCGGCTGCCCGCTCCCAGCGGTAGCGGACCGCCGGGCCGGCCTCTGGGCCATGCGGGTACATCACGCATGGGGCACGACCTGCGATACGCCCTGCCCAGAGGCAGGTCACCCCGCGTAGACTGCCGCGCGTGGCCAAGGTGACGCGGGACGACGTGGCACGACTTGCGGGTACTTCGACCGCCGTCGTCAGCTATGTCATCAACAACGGACCCAGGCCGGTCGCCCCGGCCACGCGCGAGCGTGTCCTCGCCGCGATCAAGGAGCTGGGGTACCGGCCCGACCGGGTCGCCCAGGCGATGGCGTCACGCCGTACCGACCTCATAGGAATGATCGTCCCGGACGCCCGCCAGCCGTTCTTCGCGGAGATGGCGCACGCCGTCGAACAGGCCGCCTCCGAGCGCGGCAAAATGGTCCTCGTCGGCAACTCCGACTACATCGACGACCGCGAGGTCCACTATCTGCGGGCCTTCCTCGGCATGCGGGTCTCCGGGCTGATCCTGGTCAGCCAGGGCATGAGCGAGCGCGCGGCCTCCGAGATCGAGGCGTGGGACGCCCGGGTGGTGCTGCTGCACGAGCGGCCCGAAGCGATCGACGACGTGGCGGTGGTGACCGACGACATCGGCGGCGCCCATCTCGCCACCCGCCACCTGCTCGAACACGGCCACGCGTACGTCGCCTGCATCGGCGGCGTGGAGAACACCCCGTCCGTCGGCGACCCGGTCGCCGACCACGTCGAGGGATGGCGCCGGGCCATGCTGGAATCCGGGCGCTCCATCGAGGGCCGGGTCATCGAGGCCCCGTACAACCGGTACGACGCCTATCAGGTCGCCCTCGGGGTGCTGGCCAAGCCCGACCGGCCGACCGCCATCTTCTGTGCCACCGACGACCAGGCGATCGGCGTACTGCGGGCCGCCCGCGAGCTGCGCATCGACGTGCCGGGCGAGCTGGCCGTGGCCGGCTTCGACGACGTCAAGGAAGCGGCCCTCACCGACCCGCCGCTGACCACGATCGCCTCCGACCGGCCCGCCATGGCACGGGCCGCGGTGGACCTGGTCCTGGACGAGGGACTACGGATCGCGGGCTCGCGCCGCGAACGCCTCAAGCAGTTCCCCTCGCGGCTCGTCGTACGCCGGTCCTGCGGCTGCGGCTAGGCTACGCAGGCCGGGACACACGCCCCGCACCTGCCCAACTCGCCGACCCCGGCGAGGAGTTGGCGGACCGGATTCCGCCCGGGCCGCCCCTTCCGCAGCTCTGCGCCCCACGTCTTTATTTCGGGCAAACACGGTTCTGCCGGGCTTCTTACCCGGTCCTCAGACTGCTCTCATCAACGGTGGCGAAGGTCATAGACATGACCGAGAGCCCCCGCCACAGCGGCGAGTACCCCGAGCAGCAGCCGATCCACTCTGACGAGTCCTGGCAGCGAGCCAAGGACGACGCCCGGCGAGAGGCCGAGGCCTACGCGGCCGCCTATCCGCCGCCTCCTCCGTACCAGCCGGTGACCCCGCCCCCGCCGGTGTCCACCGGGCCCGGCACCACCGTGTGGCCGCGCGGCGCCCAGCCCGACCCGCCCACCACCGCCACGTTCCACGACGGCGGCGGTCAGGGGGGCGATCACGGGGACGGCGGTTACGGCGACGGCGGTCACGGGGACGGCGGTCACGGCGGCGGCCACGTCGCCGGCGGGGAGCCGGGCGCCCCTAAGCCGCGCCGCGCCAAGCGGTCGGTCGGCCTCGTCGCCGCCGTCGCGATCATCGCCGCGGCCATAGGCGGCGGCACCGCGAGCCTCGTCGAGCACTACGTCGGCAACGACACCGCGTCCGTCAGCTCCGGAGTGAGCGGCACCAACGCCTCCAACAGCACCAACGGTACGGTCTCCGGCGTCGCCAAGGCCGTCATGCCGAGCATCGTCGAGATCAACGCGACGTCCGGCTCGGGCGAGTCGACCGGCGCGGGCGTGATCGTCACCGCCGACGGCGAGATCATCACCAACAACCACGTCATCTCGGGCTCGACCTCGGTCAAGGTGAAGCTCAGCAACGGCAAGAGCTACACCGCGAAGGTCGTCGGCACCGACCCCGACAAGGACCTCGCGCTGATCAAGCTGAACGGCGCGAGCGGCCTCAAGCCCGCCTCCCTCGGCGACTCCAGCAAGATCGCGGTGGGAGACCAGGTCGTCGCCATCGGCTCCCCCGAGGGCCTCACCGGCACCGTCACCTCCGGCATCGTCTCCGCACTCGACCGTGACGTCACCGTCGCCAAGGAGCAGGGCAACCAGGGGCAGGGTCAGGGGCAAGGCCAGGGGCAGGGACGTGGTGGCGGTGGCGGTGGCTGGCCGTTCGAGTTCGGCGGGCAGCAGTTCAACGGCGACACCGGCTCCTCCAAGACCACGTACAAGGCGCTCCAGACCGACGCCTCGCTCAACCCGGGCAACTCCGGCGGCGCGCTCATCGACATGAACGGCAACATCATCGGCATCAACTCCGCGATGTACTCGCCCAGTTCAAGCAGTGCGAGCGGTTCGTCGGCCGGTAGCGTCGGGCTCGGCTTCGCCATCCCGATCAACACCGTCAAGTCCGACCTCGCCGGCCTGCGCAACGGCGGCAGCGGCGGCGCCGACACCGGCGGCAACGACAACCAGGGCAGCGACGGCTCCGGCGGCGCGTTCAGCGGCAGCTACTGACGGCTGGCGGCTGACGGCTGGCGGCCGGCGGGCCGGCGGCCGCCGGTCCACAGCGGACTGCTGACGACTGACAGCTGACGACTGACGACTGACAGCCGATGACACCCAACGGTGCGGGGCAGCGAGCCGTCCCGCCCCGCACCGTCCGCGTGCGAGGCTGATGTTCCGAGCCGGCAGAGAGACAGAAGAAGGAACCAGCACATGAGCCCCGCCGAGGACGAACCGCAGCGCATCCTGATCGTCGACGACGAGCCCGCCGTCCGCGAGGCGCTGCAGCGCAGTCTCGCCTTCGAGGGGTACGGCACCGAGGTCGCCGTCGACGGCCTCGACGCCCTCACCAAGGCGGAGGCCTACCGGCCCGAGCTGATCGTCCTGGACATCCAGATGCCGAGGATGGACGGGCTCACCGCGGCGCGCCGGCTGCGCGCGGCCGGTTCCACCACCCCCATCCTCATGCTGACCGCGCGCGACACGGTCGGCGACCGGGTCACCGGGCTCGACGCGGGCGCCGACGACTACCTGGTCAAGCCGTTCGAGCTCGACGAACTCTTCGCCCGTATCCGGGCGTTGCTGCGCCGCAGCTCGTACGCGGCGGACGCGGGGGCCGCCGGCCAGGACTCCGGGAACGTGCTGAGCTTCGCCGATCTGAGGATGGACCTGTCCACGCGCGAGGTCACCCGCGGCAACCGGCTCGTGGAGCTGACCCGCACCGAGTTCACGTTGCTGGAGATGTTCCTCACCCACCCCCGCCAGGTGCTCACGCGTGAGCAGATCCTCAAGGCGGTGTGGGGCTTCGACTTCGAGCCCTCCTCCAACTCCCTCGACGTGTACGTCATGTACCTGCGGCGCAAGACGGAGGCAGGCGGTGAGCCGCGGCTCGTGCACACGGTGCGGGGCGTGGGGTATGCGCTCCGGCCGGGCGGCGCGGAGTGAACCGTCTGCTCCGCCGCTACCGCACGATGCCGCTCCGCTCACGTCTCGCCCTGCTCGTCACCACGGCGGTGGCGGTGGCGGTCGCGGCGGTCTCCGTCACCTGCTGGCTGCTGACCCGCGCGCAGTTGGGCGCCGAGCTCGACACGACGCTGCGCAACACCGCAGCCCCCAGCAGCCTGGTGCAGGGTGCGCTCCAGTCCTGCATGTCGGAGGGCAACCTGCCGCCGGGCCAGAAGCCGTTCGCCTACATCCAGGTCGTGCTGCCCGACGGCACCCGCTGTGTGGCCCCGGACTCGCCGCCGGTACGCGTCACGCGGCAGGACATCGCGGTGGCCCAGGGGGTGAAGACGGAAAGCCTGCACAGCAGCACCACCGACAGCGGCATGGACGTACGGGTGCACACTCAGCGTCAGGAGTTCGCCGGCCGGTGGGCGACGGTCTCGCTCTCCCGCCCGCTCACCGAGGTCGACTCGGCCCTCAACCGCCTCGCCCTGCTGCTCACCGGGCTCGCCGGCATCGGTGTCGTCGCGGCCGGCGCGGCGGGCCTGTGGGTCGCCCGTTCCGGGCTGCGGCCCGTCGACAAACTGACCGGGGCCGTCGAGCACGTGGCCCGTACCGAGGACCTGGCGGTACGCATCCCCGTCGAGGGCGAGGACGAGATCGCGCGGCTCTCCCGCTCGTTCAACGCGATGACCGCGGCGCTTGCCTCCTCCCGTGACCGGCAGGCGCAGCTCATCGCGGACGCCGGGCACGAGCTGCGTACGCCGCTCACCTCGCTGCGTACCAACATCGAGCTGCTCGCCCGCAGCGACGAGACCGGGCGGGCCATTCCGCCTGCCGATCGGGCGGCCCTGATGGCGTCCGTCAAGGCGCAGATGTCCGAACTGGCCTCCCTCATCGGGGACTTGCAGGAGCTGTCCCGGCCGGATGCGGTACGCGAGGGACCGTTCGAGGTGGTCGGACTGCACGACATCACGCGGGTCGCGCTCGACCGGGCCCGGCTGCGGGGGCCCGAGCTGACCCTCACGGCGGATCTCGCACCCTGGTATGTGCGGGCCGAGCCGGCGGGGTTGCAGCGGGCGGTGGTGAACGTGCTGGACAACGCGGTGAAGTTCAGCCCGCCGCACGGGGCGATCACGGTCGCCCTGGACCGGGGGGTGTTGACCGTACGCGACCAGGGGCCCGGGATCCCCGCGGAGGACTTGCCGCATGTCTTCGAGCGGTTCTGGCGTTCGCCGTCGGCGCGGGCGCTCCCGGGGTCGGGGCTCGGCCTTTCGATCGTGGCCCGCACGATTCGGCATGCGGGGGGTGAGGTGGTGCTCGCTCCGGCGGAGGGCGGCGGCACGCTGGCCACGATCACCCTGCCGGGGGCGCCGACCCCGCCCCCGGGCTAGGGCGCCCAGCGCGGCTCCGGGTGCTCTACCCAGGGGGCGAGTAGTCGAGGGGCTCGGGGAACTGCGCGAGACGCAGGCACGGTCCGCAGACGAAAGCGGGCTTAGGGGCGCGGGGAGCTGTGCAAACAGCTACGCCTGCCCCGCGTCCAACCCGCCCCGCCCCGCCCCGCAGGGCAGTCGTCAATTACCCGACGACCGTGATCCTCCCCGGCGCCGGAGGCGAAAGGGGGCTCGACGCCGACGAGTTCGACGCGAGGTACGCGTCGAAGACGTCCAAGTCCGACGCCCCGACCAGCTTGTTCGTGCCGACCAGCGCCGGGAATCCGTCACCCCCGCCCGCCAGGAACTCGTTCATCGCCACGCGATACGTCGCGGCGGGATCGACCGCCGCCCCATTGAGCCGCACCGTGCCGACGGCCACCCGCGCCGCCCCCGACTTCGTCAGGTCGAGCGTGTAGGTCAGGTTCTTCGAGATCTGGAGGATCTTCGGGGCGGCCTCGTTCACGCCGCTGACCTGCTGCTGGAGCGCGGTCAGCAGCTGCGCCCCGGTCAGGTCGACCACGTTCATCATGTTGGTGAACGGCTGGACTGTGAACGCCTCTCCGTACGTCACCACCCCGTCCCCCTCGCTCCCGCTCGCCTTGTACACGAGGTCGGAGCGGATGCCTCCGGGGTTCATCAGGGCGAGCCGTGCCCCGCCCTTGTCGGGTGCGGACAACCCCGCCAGCTGCGCGTCCGCGATCAGGTCGCCGAGCGGCTTCTCGGGGGCGTCCGAGCCGCGCCCGTTGATGTCGCCCGAGATGTAACCCTGCGCCCGGTTGGCGACCGGCGCCGCCAACGTGCCCCAGCGGGCGATCAGTTGGGTCATGTCGGGGGCCTTGGGCTGGTCCCGGCCCACGATGTGGTTGGCCGAGACCGGTGACTTCGGCGAAGTCGGCGAGGTCGACAAGGCCGGTGAACCCGGTGACTTCGGCGGCCGCGCCGCCGTCCGCACGATGTCGTTCGTGCGCCGGTCGTACGTCAGCGTCGTGTCGGTGTACAGCTTGCCGAACGACGCCGCCGACGTGACCAGGCGCGGGTTGCCCGCCGGGTCCGGGATGGTGCAGACGTACGCCTGGTGGGTGTGGCCGGTGATCAGCGCGTCGACCTTGGGCGTGATGCCCTTGGCTATGTCGACGATCGGGCCGGAGATCCCGCTGCCCGGGCCGTTGGTGTCGCAGCTGTCGTTGTACGCGCTGCTGACGGGCATGCCGCCCTCGTGGATGAGGGCCACGATCGACTTGACGCCCTGGCGGTCCAATTCCTTGGCGTACTTGTTGATCGTCTCGATCTCGTCGGCGAACTTGAGGCCCTTGACGCCGGACGCGGTCACGACGTTCGGGGTGCCCTCCAGCGTCACCCCGATGAAGCCGATCTTGACGCCGTTCTTCTTCCACACCGTGTACGGCTTGAGGATCGGCTTGCCGGTCTTCTCGCTCGTCACATTGGCCGCGAGGTAGGGGAAGTCCGCGCCGGGGAACTTCTTGCCCTTCTCGTAGCAGCCCTCGGTCGGGTGGCAGCCGCCGTTCTGCATGCGCGCGAGCTCGGTGGCGCCCTCGTCGAACTCGTGGTTGCCCACGGCCGTGACGTCCAGCTTCAGCTTGTTGAGCGCCTCGATGGTCGGCTCGTCGTGGAAGAGCCCCGAAAGGAGCGGGCTCGCCCCGATCATGTCGCCGCCGGCCGCGGTGATCGAGTACGGGTGGCCCTTGCGGGCGGTACGCAGCGAGGTGGCGAGGTACTCCATGCCGCCGGCCGGCACTGACTTGACGGTCCCGTCGGCCTGCCGCTCCGTCACCGTGCCCGCCGAGCCCGCCGGGGGCTCCAGGTTGCCGTGCAGGTCGTTGAAGGAGAGCAGCTGCACATCGACGGTGGGGTCGGGCTTCGGGTGGTGTCCGTGGCCGCGGTCGTGCGCGGTGGCGGGCATCGCGACGACAAGCGCCCCGACCGTGGCAAGTCCTGCGGCCCCCGCCCATATCCGTGTGGCGGCACGCTTCCTGTGGGGTTTCGCTGGCATGTGGTCTTTGAGTCCCCTGTGAGTTTCCGGTGAGGTTCCGGCGCAGCCTATGGTCAACGCGCGTAGCGCAACAGGGGTTCGCGGGTTACGAGCTGGTTGCCGCGCGCAGGTCACGGCACCCCGGCGCCGTGCGACCGGGCTCGCGGGGTGCCGCCGTACCCTCGTATCCATGACAGACGCAGCCGCCCCCACTCCGTCCTCCCGCTCCATCGAGACGCTCGACGAGCTGAGCCCCTCCCAGGCACAGGCCGTCCTCGACCTCATCGCCGAAGCGGCCCGCACCGACGGGCAGCAGGCCGTTTCCGAGCAGGGGCGGTTGCGGTTGCGCGGGGGCCGGCGCGAGGGTGTGCGGCACTTTCTGCTGACCGTCGACGGCACGCTCACCGGGTATGCCCAGCTGGAGGACACCGACCCCGTCGAGGCGCCCGCCGCGGAGCTCGTCGTGCATCCCTCACAGCGCGGTCACGGGCACGGCCGCGCGCTGGGCAGCGCCCTGCTCGGCTCGACCGGCAAGCGGCTGCGGGTGTGGGCGCACGGCGGGCACTCCGCGGCCCGTCATCTCGCGCAGGTCCTCGGGCTCACCCTCTTCCGTGAACTGCGCCAGCTGCGAAGGCCGTTGAGCGAGGGTGATGTCGTGGAGCCGGTGTGGCCCGCCGGGGTCACCGTGCGCACCTTCACGCCGGGCGAGGACGACGCGGCCTGGCTCACGGTCAACGCGGCCGCGTTCGCCCACCACCCCGAGCAGGGCTCGCTCACCCAGAGCGACCTGGACGACCGCAAGGCCGAGCCGTGGTTCGACCCCAAGGGGTTCTTCCTCGCGGAGAAGGACGGCGAGCTGATCGGTTTCCACTGGACGAAGGTGCACGCGGAGGAGCGGCTCGGTGAGGTGTACGTCCTGGGCATCCGGCCCGATGCGCAGGGCGGCGGCCTCGGCAAGGCGCTCACCGCGACGGGGCTGCGGCATCTTGCGGCGGAGGGGCTGCCGACGGCGATGCTGTACGTCGACGCGGACAACCCGGCGGCGCTGGCGGTGTACGAACGGCTGGGCTTCACCACGCACGAGGTGGACCTGATGTACCGCGCGGAGTCCTGACCCCGCACCCCGCCCGACTGCCCGGTGCCGGCCGTCATCCGCCTTGTCAGCCGGTCCGGGTCCCCGGCAGAGCCGTCTTCAGCCTGTCCGGCGTTTGAGGACGCGTTCGATCTGGCCAACCTGTCGGTCGCCATGCGGACCATGCGGACGCTGC
>NZ_JBEZKW010000052.1:0-57905 GCF_040651795.1 Streptomyces sp. NPDC048361 | reverse complement strand
CCGGCGCCCCGGTCGGGGGGCGGGCGGGGGTTGGGCGGGGCCCGCCTGCGGCGGGCCCGATCTTGGGGGGCGCCGGCGTCCGGTCGTCTCCACCCCTGGGTGGAGGGAGAACTTCCACCCGTGGTCCACCCCTGCGCCGATGCCCCTGACCAGGCCGTTTCCGTAGCTTCTTAGACGTACAGACATTCCGTCCGTCGTTCGGAGGCTCCGATGTCGCTCGTCAACGTGCTGGTCGCCCTCGCCGTCGTGGTGCTGATCCTGGTCCGCCAGTTCAAGCCGCAGCAGGTCGGCGGCGCACGGCGGTGGTGGCTGGTCCCCGCGGCCCTCGCGTTCTTCGCGGTGAAGGACGGCGGCCTGGTCGATCAGCACCACCAGGCCGCGTCGGTCACCCTGCTCGGCGCGGAGATCCTCATCGGGGTGCTCATGGGTTCTGCGGACAGTTCTTATGTGTTGCCGCTTGGCCAATGACGTTACCAGGGTGACGCGTTCTCAGCCGATGCGTGGCAGCGAGGACCCCGTTGTACAGCACCCAGGCCAGGGCCACATCGGCGGGCTGTTCGCCGATCTCGGCGCACAGCGCCCCGTACGCCCGGGGGGCGGTGCTGTTCGACAGTCTCCCGCACTGCGATGTCGCGCGGCGCCCGTCCTGTGCTTTCTTCAGGCCGCCGCCGAGCAGGCCGCCGCCCAGCGGACTCCAAGGAACAGGCCCAGGCTGTAGTGGCGCAGTGCCGGGATCACTGGTGCGGGGCGGCGGTATCGGTGTAGCCGGGTTCGACGAGCGGGGGTCGCGGAGTGTCGGACGCGAGCATTACTAGGAGTCGGTGTTCTCGGTCCGGTGCAGGCGGACTTCTTCGATGTCGAGGGCGGCCTGCATCTGCCGCAGGACGGTGTCGTCGATGCGGTGGGTATCGCGGAGTTCGATCATGGTGTTGCGTTTGTGCTCGATGACGGCCAGGCGCAGGGCGGTGTACTGCTCGGCCTGTCGTAGTGCGAGGTCGGGTTCGTTGTCGTCGTCGGTGTTCTCGGCGTGGGCGTGCAGGAGATTCAGTTGCTGTTCGAACTCGCGGCGTACCCGGTCGACGACGTCGGTGTCGGTGCCCAGTTGCGCGGCGAGGTCCGGCAGGGCGTTGAGAGCGTCCGTTGAGGTTTGTGTTCGGGCGAGGTGGCGTTCTTCGGCCAGGGCGGTGTCGGTGGGCAGGCGGGCCCAGCGGACGACGCCGGGCAGGGCGGCGCCTTGCAGGATGAGGGTGATGAGGATGACGCCTGTGGTGACGAAGACGATGGTGTTGCGGTCAGGGAAGGGCGTGCCGGCGGTGAGCGTGGTGGGCACGGACAGGGCCAGTGCCAGGGAGATCGCGCCACGAAATCCGGTGAAGGCGCTGACAACGCGGGGTCGGGCGCCGGTGCGGCGCTCTCGTTGCTGGGGGCGGCGGTCGATCAGGCGGATGAGGTAGGGGGAGGTGAACAGGAACGCGAAACGCACGGTGATGACCACGCCAGTAACTGCTACGACCGTGAGGGCGGCGCTGACGAGTTCGGTGCCGGGCAGGTTGCGGGCGACGGACTGGGCTTCCAGACCGACCAGGACGAAGAGGGCGCCGTTGATCAGGAAGGTGGCCAGGGACCAGAACGCCTCGGTCTGCCGACGGCCGGCGGCCTGTCCGACGCGGGGCCCGGCCTGGCTCATGATCAGCCCGCAGATCACGACGGCGAGGACCCCGGAGGCGTGGATGGCCTCAGCCCCGAGGTAGGCGGCGAAGGGGAGGGTGAGGATCGCGGTGTTTTCCAGCAGCGGGTCGGCCAGGCGTTTGCGCAGTTGGATTCCGAGGCAGGCCACTACGGCTCCGGTGAGGGCGCCGCCGCCGTAGGAGAGCAGCGTCAGCCAGGCGACATGGGCAGTGCTGAGGTGTTCCTCGCCGACGGTGATACCGACAGCGAGCCCGTAGACGACCAGGGCGGTGCCGTCGTTGACGAGGCTTTCGGCGCGTAGCAGGGTCACGGTGCGGCGCGGCAGCATCCGCGCCATCGCCCCGACCGCGGTTGCGTCCGTCGGCGCGACGGCAGCGCCCAGCACCCACGCCGGCCCCCAGCCGAGACCGAAGGCGTGGGCGGTGGCGGCGACGGCTCCGGCGCTCAACACGACCAGGATGGTGCTCATCAGGATGATTGGGCGCAGGTTGTGGCGGATCTCCCGCAAGGACGTGGTCAGGCTCTCCCAGTACAGCAGGACGGGCAGGAAGATCAGCAGCACCACTTCGGGCGGGAGGTATGCCTCACGCAGGGCGGGGACGAAGCCCAGGAGCAGCCCGAGGATGAGCAGGACGATCGGTGGAGCGATCCGCAAGCGGGATGCGGCCGTTTTCCCCAGCAGTAGGGCCAGGCCCAGGACGACGATGACTTCGAGACCGAGCACAGCCAGCTTCCTCTTCCAGCGGGGAGGGTCAGTGGGCGGCGGCGACGGCTTGGGCGATCGGTGTGCTGGCACCGGTCAGTGAGTTCGGCCAGCACGGCGGCCATGTCGTCGCGGGGGACGTCGCCGTAGTCGAGGACGGGCCCCGGTCGCACGCTATCGGTGCCGGGGTGGCTGGCCAGGGTGCCGGGCCGCAGGATGACCCAGTCCAGTGCGGTGGCGGCTACGTCGGACCGCTCGTCCGCGGACAGGGCCCCGTTGGTGGTGGCGTTCTCCTGGACCCGCTCGATCCGGCGGGTGCCGGGGATCGGTACGATCGAGGAGTGCCTGGCGAGCGCCAGCGCCACCTGCCCCAGCGTGCCGTTCTTCGCCTAGGCGTCGCGAGCGTGGCACTCGCCTGGCGTCACTTGCCGCTGTAGACGGGGAAGGCGCTGTGCTCGCCGTAGTCCACGTCGCGCAGGTCGCGCAGGGCGTTCATATCATCGCCGGAAATCTCGAAGTCGACGTCGGCATTGGACCGCATGTGCTCGGGATTCGCCGTCTTCGGCAGCGACACGGTACCCAGCTGAAGGGTGTATCGGATGCACAGCTGGGGGACGGATACGCCGTACTTCTCCGCCATGGCCTGGACTTCGGCGTTCTGCAGGATCGCACCGTGGGCGATCGGAGAGTACGCCTCGACGAGGATCTGCTTGCTCTCGCAATAGGCCAGGAGCTCGGAGGGGGTGTTGCCGGCGTGGACGAGCAGCTGGTTCACGTGCGGGACGACGGTCGCGCCCTGCAGGATGTTCTTGAGGTCGTCCTGCTGGAAGTTGGAGACGCCGATGGACCGGATCTTGCCCGCCTGGTGGGCGTCCTCCAGGGCACGCCATGCCTCGCGGTTGCCCTGGGCGTAGTCGCCGCCGCGGAAGTCGTCCCACGGCTGCGGGCTGTGGATCAGCATCAGGTCGATGCGGTCCAGGCCCAGCTTGTTCAGGGAGCCGTCGATCGCGGCGAGCGCCTGGTCGTAGTCCTTGATCTCCGCGGCGAGTTTGCTCGATACGAACAGCTCGTCACGGGGTACGGAGGCGGTGCGCACCCCCTCGCCGACGCCGCGTTCGTTGCCATACGCCTGGGCGGTGTCGATGTTGCGGTAGCCGATCTCCACGGCCGCGCGGACCGCGTCGGCCGCCTGGTCATCGTCGATGAACCAGGTGCCCAGCCCCAGCTTGGGGATCTCGACGCCGTTGGACAGCGTGTAGGTCTCGTCCAGGATGGTCATGCGTTCCCTCCGATCTTCGGCAGCTTGCCGTACACCTCGTCGGTGACGGGCTCGAGCCATTCGTTGCTGACGTCTTCGCCCGGCGTGATGAAGGCGACGTGGGAGAACCACGAGTCGGCCTTCGCGCCGTGCCAGTGCTTCGTGCCCGCCGGGACGCGGACCACCGTTCCCGGCTCCATGTTGACGGGCTCCTCGCCCTCGGCCTGGTACCAGCCGCTGCCCGCCGTGCACAGCAGAATCTGGTCTCCTCCGCCGCCTGCGCCGTGGTGGATGTGCCAGTTGTTGCGGCAGCCCGGCTCGAAGGAGACGTTGCTGACGGGAACGCTCCCCGAGGCGAGCGGGGCCAGGTAGCTCTGGCCAATGAAGTACTGCGCGAAGGCGTCGTTCTTCTCCCCGAGGGGGAAGATCTGATCAAATTCGTGGACAGCCATCTCGTTCTCTCCTTTGAGTCAACGCGCCCCGCTGCCCGTGCGGGGCACCGGTGCGCTGGTCGCGCTGGTGGTCAGGCGGACTGCTCGTCCGCGATCTTCTTCAGTAGCGTGATCGCGGTCATGGCGTTGGGCCATCCGGCGTAGAACGCCAGGTGGGTGATGGCCTCGGAGAGCTCTTCGACGCTCAGTCCGTTCTCCAGGGCCTTGCCCAGGTGGTGTGGGAGCTGCTCGGTGCGGTAGAGCGCGGCCAGCACGCTCACCGTGATCAGGCTGCGGTCGCGGGGGGAAAGCCCGGGGCGCTCCCACACATCGCCGAACAGCACATCGTTCGAGATTTCGACGAGCTTGGGCGCGATCTGTGCCAGCTCCTGAGGCGCGGACTGCTTTGCCATGCGATGACTCCTTGCAATGTACGAACACGGATCCGGCAGATTCACTCTCTATGAGGGCTGCCTGCCCGGCAGCCGCAGCCATCCCGGAGATCAGGGCCGGGGCGGCGTCGTTGCCTTTCTATTGGTTCCTGGGCGATGTCCGCGGACTACCTGATCACGGTCCTCGGGACCCGCACTCCGCCGCTGAAGGTCACTGAGCGGTGTAGCCGCCGTCGATGGGCAGCGCGATGCCGGTGACGTAGCTGGCGCCGTCGCTGCACAGCCACAGGACGGCCTGGGCGATCTCCTCGGCGGTCCCGAGCCGGTCGATGGCCTGGCCGGCTTCGGCCTGGGCGCGGTCGAGTTCCCCGCCTTCGACCATGGCGTCGACCATGGGGGTGGCGATGGTGCCGGGACAGACGGCGTTGATCCGGACGCCGCGGGAGCCGTATTCGAGGGCGGCGCTCTTGGTCAGGCCGATGACGCCGTGCTTGGTGGCGTGGTAGGCGGCGCGGCCCGGGTTGCCGACGAGGCCGCCGAGGCTGGAGCAGTTGACGATGACGCCGCTGCCCTGGTCGCGCATGTGGCGCAATTCGTGCTTCATGCTCGCCCAGATCCCGCGCAGGTTGATGTTCTGGACACGGTCGAACTGCTCGGCGCTTTCGTCGGCGGCGTCGGTGGGCGGGGGCATGATGCCGGCGTTGTTGTAGGCGATGTCGAGCCGTCCGAAGGTTTCCGCCGTGCGGTCAACGGCGGCGGCGACCTGATCCTCGTCGGTGACGTCGCAGACCAGGGCGAGGGCCTGGTGGCCCCCGTCGGTGAGTTCCTTGACGGCCATGGTGACGGCTGCCTCGTCGATGTCGGCGAGGGCGACGGCGGCGCCAGCTTCGGCGAAGGCACGGGCGGTGGCCAGGCCCATGCCGGAGGAGGCGCCGGTGACGAAGGCGACCTTGCCGGTGAAGTCGTAGGTGGGGTTCATGAGTCTCCTTCAGGGTGACCGGGGGTGAGCGGGCGATCAGTGCCGTGCTGAGGCCGGTGCCGCAGGTGCCGCCGGTTCTTCGCAACCGTGCTCGCGGGGCAGGCGGTAAATGTGCTGGGCCACGATCCGGGTCGGGTTGCGGGTGCCGGTGAGGGCGATGAGCGGGACGGTCGTGAGACCGGTCGAACTGCACCACGCCATCCAGGTAACCCGTTCTTCGCGCCGGGAGCGAGACACCATCAAGGGGTGTACCGGCAGTACATCCCTATGGGCGCGGGCGGGACGTACCGTCGAAGGCGTGGACAACCAAGCAGAGGTCCGCGAGTTCCTGACCTCGCGACGCGCCAAGATCACCCCCGAGCAGGCCGGCCTGCCCTCCGGGAGCCGCCGACGGGTACCGGGCCTGCGCCGCAGCGAGGTCGCCGCGCTCGCCGATGTCAGCGTGGAGTACTACGCCAAGCTGGAGCGCGGCAACCTCTCCGGTGCCTCCCCGGCCGTCCTGGAAGCCGTCGCGCGCGCCCTCCAGCTCGTCGACGCCGAACGTGCTCATTTGCTGAACCTGGCGCATGCCGCCGACGGCTCCGACGTCCTCACTCGCCCCCGGCGCCGCGCCGCGCAGTGGAAGGCCCACCGCAGCCTGCAGTGGGTCCTGGACGCCGTCACCGCCGGCCCCGCCTTCGTCCGCAACGGCCGCATGGACCTGCTCGCCGCCAACAACCTCGCCCGCGCCTTCTACGACGACGTCTACGCCTCGGCCGGCAACCAGGCCAACCTGGCCCGCTTCCAGTTCCTCGACCCCGTCTCGCGCCGCTTCTACCCCGACTGGGAGCAGGCCGCCGACATCGCCGTCGCCATCCTGCGCACAGAAGCCGGCCGCAACCCCCACGACAAGGAATTCCACGACCTCGTCGGCGAGCTGTCCACCCGCAGCGACGCCTTCCGCACCCGATGGGGCGCCCACAACGTCCGCCACCACGGCACCGGCACCAAACGCTTCCACCACCACACCATCGGCGACCTGACCCTCGCCTACGAGGGCCTGGAAATGGCGGCCGAACCCGGCCTCACCCTCACCATCTACACCGCCGAACCCGGCTCACCCTCCGAGGAAGGACTGCGGCTGCTCTCCTCCTGGGCCGCCACTGAGGAGGCCGAGCGTTCCTCCCACCAAACAGCCGACTGACTGCAAGAGAACCGAGCGGCCGACCGATCGAGGGCGGTGCCTTCGGCCTAGGACAGCCGTGCGGCAGCGCGGCGGCATTCGGGCGGCGCCTCCGCCCTGCACTGACACCTCTGTCAGGGCCGGCGCCGCCGACGGGTGAGGTCAGGAACGGCGGACTGGGCGGCCACTTGCTGCTCCAGGGCCGTGATGGTCTCCTTGAGCTTGCTGTTCTCGATCTCCAGGACGTGGAGGATCCGGGCCAGGAGCTGTGCCTGTCCGCGCAGATCGTCGCGTTCGGCTCGGACGCGGGCCAGGTCCTGCTGCTGCTTGGCCGCGCGGGCCCGCGCCGAGTCGGGCAGCGCGTCGGGGACGGCAGCGCGGTCCTTGACCAGGGCGTAGAACAGGTCCTTGAGGCCGGTGTGCTTGTGGGTGAGCTTGTTGCGGCGCAGGCCGGCTTCGGTGGCCAGGGAGACGACGGTCAGCTTGCCGTCGGAGTGCAGCGGGGTGCCGATCAGCAGACGCACCATGGCGTCGGTGATGGCTCTGATCTCCTTGGCGTCCTCGGTGTCGTGGCCCTGGGCGCGGGTGAGGGCTTCGCCGACGAGCTGGGCCAGCGCCGCGCCGTCGCGCGGGCCGGACGGGGCCGCGGCGGGGGCGTTCATCGGCGCTCCGTGGGTTCAGGGTCGGCCGGCTGCTGGGCGTCATGGCGGCGGATGATGGCGGTGAGGTGGTCCTTGCGCTGCTGTTCGCGGGCGGCGATGGGGTAGGGGTCGAGGCCGGCGTCGGCATCCGCGTCGATCCGAGCGACCTCGGTGCGCAGGGCGGTGATCTGGCTGTCGGTGCGGCTGATGTTCGTGCACGCCGGGTGGCAGCGGGAATGGTCGGGGGTGCTGCGGCCGCCGTCGCGCACCCGGTCTCGGTCGGGGTTGCACAGCGCGGTGAACGCGTCATGGTTGCAGGTCAGGAACGCCTTCGGGTCTTCGTAGACCTGGAGGCGGGGATTGGCGACCAGCGCGCGCAGTTCGCGCCTGCCGAGGTAGGTCCCGGCGTAGCGGTCGGAGAACTCCGTGGCCGCGGCGCGGTAGCGGTCGGCGGCCGGCCCGCTGACCTTCTCGCCGGCGGCCAGGCGTTCGCCGGCCTCGGTGAGGGTCTCGGCCAGGGCCAGGCCCTTCTCCTGGTCCAGGACCTCGAGCATGTCGGCCTTGGAGCGGCCGGCGTAGGACTCCGACATGGCGGTGGCCGCGTGTCCGTACTGCACCGCGAGCGCGATCCGGCCGCCGGGCTGGCGGTAGATGAACCAGGCGACGGTGCGGCGGAAGCGGCGCAGGGCGACGGCGCCGTCGGGATCGGGCGGGATCAGCTCGTGGGGCCGGTCGTGGGCGGCGGCGAGTTGGTTGGCCCAGGCGGTGAAGGCCCGGATCCGCTCCACGGCGGTGTCGGAGGACAGGCCGGTGCGGGGCATGCAGGTGCCCTTGGCGTACCGGTAGAGGGTGCGGGTGAACAGTTGCTCGCCGTCTTCGAGTTCTTCGACTACGCCGATGGCGCGCGCCACGGGCTCCAGCACGATCCACGGGTCCGCTCGTACTTCGCCTTCGCCGATCGTGTTGCCGTCCTCGTCGAGCACGCCCTTGAAGTGCCGGCCGCGGACCTCGAACCGTACGGTGCCGTCGTCGCGCTCCGCGCGGGTGCAGCAGCCGCGGCGCAGGGCCAGGACCTCCTCGGGCCTCATGCCGGAGAGGTAGGCGCAGCAGATCAGAGCGGCGGTGGACAGGTGCAGCATCAGCACGTCCACGTCGTCGAAGCCGACCTGCTCGCGCCACGGGGCGGCGCCGATCCGGGCGGCGAGCGGAACGTCGAGGCGCGGGGCGGGGCCGAAGTCGGCCGGGTTGAGCTCGTCGGTCAGGAGGCCGCGGGCGCGGGCGATCTGGGAGGTGGTGACGCCGAGGGTGCCCGCCAGGAAGGTGTTGGCCATCGGCGGCAGCGGCCCGCCGAAGCGGGCGCGCACGGCGGTAGCGCCGGGCGCACCGCTGGAGGGCAGCTTCTTCCCGGCCGCGAGCAGGCCGCGCAGGTGGGCCACCGCGGTCTCGGTGCCGCCGCGCGGGGCGCGGTCGGGGATGGCGGCGAGGAGCCGGCGCTGCGCGCGGGCGGCGGCCAAGATGTCCGGGGCCAGGTCCAGGACCGTGCGCAGCGCCCACACCAGCAGCGGGGCCATGACGGCCGGGTGCACGATCGCGACGGCGTTCTCACCGTCCGGGGTGTCGTCGTTGGTGCCGAGGAAGTCGGACATGACCGCGGCCGGGTCTTCCCAGGGCGGCATGACCAGCCGGTCGCGCTCGGGCAGGTAGGGGGCGTAGGCCCACAGCCGGGAGATCACCCACAGGGCCTTGGCGTCGGTGCGCCACTGGCGGCCGAGCGGGCGCAGGTGGTCGGCGTACGCCTCCAGGTCGCCGGTGGTGACCTGGGAGAGCTCGGTGATGCCGCGGCCGCCGAGCCAGACGGCGAAGCGGATCCAGATCTGGAAGTTGTGGCGCAGGGTGCCCGGTTGGGTGGTGGAGCGCGAGGCCCGCTGCTGGAGCAGCACCGCCGGGGTCGGGATGTTCAGCTCGGCAAAGGCCGCGCGCATCACGCCGGGGCGCAGCCCGGCGGGGCAGCGGCTCCAGTCGATGACCAGCGAGCGGTTCGATTCCCTGGCGCTGATCAGCGCCAGACGCCATGCCAGATCACGGAAGCGCGGCAGCTGCTCGGGGTCAAAGCCGGGCCGCAGCCGGTTGAACGGAAGGACGAAGGCGTCCGGGGCCGGGTCGACGACCTCCGGGCCGGCGGGCACGGGCGAGGTCGCGGTCACGGGTCGAGCCTCCGTTCCAGCATCGCGTGGATCAACTCCCGCTCGCTGTCGTCGACGGCGGTGACCAGCTGGGGTCGCGCGTCGGTGGTGGTGTAGGTGGTGAGGAAGTCGCCGATCCGGGCGTGATGCGTCGCCCAGTCCGCGGCCCACACCGCCGGCGTCACGGCCGAGCGCAGGGATTCCAGCGCTTGGTGCAGGTAGGCGATGCGGGGCAGATCGCGGCCGGTGGCCACGGCGTTGCGGCAGGCGAAGCACAGGAGGAACGACACCGCGCACGGCATCCCGGCCGTGCTGTGGTCGGAGTTGAGGAAGTCCGCGCACGAGGCGACCGGGGTGCGCAGCCGGCCGGCCACGATTCGGCGCGCCACCTCCACGTCGATCCCGGCCTCCTTGGCCACGAGCTCGGCGCTCACCTCGCCGGCGGCGTCTTCCTTCTCCACCAGGCGCATGGCGACCGTCTGCCGGGCGGAGGCCAGAGCCTGGGCCAGTCCGAGCTCCACCGCGCCGCGCGAGGCTGTGCGGACGTCCTCGTCCTGAAGCTGGTAGTCCCGCTCGTGGGTGGTCTGGGTGTTGTTGCGGGCCCGGCCGTGGTGCGCCTGCGCGCTGTGGCGCAGCGCCTGGGCGTGCACCCGGGCGGGAAGGTCGACGCCGCCTTCGCGGGCCTGCTGCTGCCAGCGCCGAATCGCGCCCTCCAGGGCCTTGCCGATCTCGTGGTCCCGGAGATTTTCGGCTCCACCCAGACCGCGGTGGCCGACCAGCAGCTTCGTCGTGGGCCGGCCGAGCGCCTCCAGGGTGGTCCGGGCCTGTGCGGTCAGTTCCAGCACGTGCCGCAGGGCGCGGCCGCTGGAGCCCTCGCCGACATCGACGAGCGTGTTGCTCGCGTGGCGGCGCCGTCCGCGCCGGGCCTTGTCCGTGTCGACCTGGTGCACGGCAGGGTCCTCGCGGTCCGCGTTCGGCCACCAGGTGGGCACGTCCATCTTCTTGAGCACCGACTGGTTCCACGCCTCGTGCACGATCAGCAGCACGGCCGCTGCCCCGATCTCCGCCGGCGTCGGAAAGAGCCGGCTCAGCGCGGCGGCGTTGCCCTCGAAGCCGCACGCGCGCTCCGCGTACGCGGTCACCGCGCGGTCGGCGCTGTTGAGGCAGCGCGGCAAGTCCCCGGTGCGGGCCAGTACGTCCAGCACCTCCCCGAGGGGCCAGTCGCCGTCCCCGCGCTCGATCGCCCCGGCCTGCCACCGCTGGAGGAACGCGGTGTTCGCCGCGATCCGCAGCCGCCCGGCGCGCACCGTCGCGGCGGCCGCGTCCCGGATCCGGCGCAGCTCCTCCCGGGTGTGGGCCTGCTTACGCGGCCGCCCGCGCCGTGCCGGCGGCCGACGCCGCGGCGTTTCCATGAACACCTGGGTCGTCTCCGGCACCCCGGGTGCCCGCCGGACGACTGCGGCCAAGACCCGGCGGACGTGGATATCGCCGCTCCACTGCTTCCACCACTCCACCGTGATCTGCTCGGTCGCGGCGACGGGCGGGTCAGCCGCCGCCGCGTCCTTGAACAGCAGCTTCAGCGTGCCGGCGTTGGTCTGGTAGGTGTCCTGGCTGCCCCAGCCTCGGCCCTGTGCGGCCAGCGCGGCCACCAGCGCCCGCCGGAAGTCGACGGAGCCGGGGCTGTTCCGGAAGTCCCATACGCCCAGCGGCCTCCCGGCGCCGCTGACCGGGCGGATGACCAGCCCGTCGGCGTCCAGCACCGGCGCCTTGCAGTAGTCCGCTGGCGGCAGCGTCGCCCGGCGCCCCCGCCCGCTCACGCCGCGTCCAGGATCAGGCCCGTACGCGCCGCCAGCTCCGCGATCTTCTCCGCGTCCACGGGGTTGTCGTCGTCGCCGAGCAGCGACTCCAACTGCAGCCCGCGCACCGGCTCCAGGTACACATCCCGCGTCACCTGGTCGCTGCGGTGCCCGAGCATGTCCTTGACCATCAGCCAGACCTGCCCGTACACCTCCTCGTAGTGCAGACGCTCGGCCGGCGTCAGCCCGAGCCGACGGTCCAGCGCGTTGTGCAGCGCGATCAGGGTCCGCAGGGCCATGGAGTGCCGCAGCATCTTCGGCGTCGCGAAGACCTCGAGCCCCGCGGCCGCGCACCGGTCGCTCGCCCGCTCGAAGACCTTCGTCCAACTCGTGTACCGCAGCGGCAGACCGCTCTCGGTCAGCCACAGCATCGCCGGCTCCAGGCCGTCCTCACCCTCGACGAACAGCAGCATCCGCTCGGCGGCCGTCAGCCTCTTGAGCGCGCTCTCGCCCGTATGCCCGTCCGGGCCCCTCCACTGCACGCGGCCCGCCCGGCTGACCGCCTGGATGATGCGCAGGTCGGGCAGCCGCTCGTAGACGCCGCGCCGGCGAGCGCGGGCCACCGCAAGGGAGCGCGTGCTCATTCGGTAGCCCTCGACGCGCTGAAGCGCCGGATGTCCGAGGTAGAAGGTGTAGCCGGCCCGCTTGGCCACACCCTGGCCCACCCGGCCCGGGTAGTAGTTCCGCCGCCCGAGCGTCGGCAGCTCGCAGAGCAGCAGGGTGCCGCCCTCTCGGCGCCGCAGGCCGCTGGAGTACATCAAGTCGGCGTACGCCGTGTCCCGACCGGCCGAACGGCCGCGCCACGCCTCGTCCTCCAGGCCGCTCGGCAGCATGCCGCCGAGCCCGACGTTGCGCCACAGCCGAAAGGCCCGGGGCGAGAGCCACTTCACGTCCGAGGTCTTCACGTCCGACGGTGGGGCGAGCGTCACCGGGTTCGACGGGACGAGGCCGCGCTTGGCCGCGATGCCGTACAGCAGCTTCATCGCGGCCTGCTCCTTCGCCCACGTGCCGCCGTCGACCGGCGCCGGGTTCGTCGCCCCGCGCCGGCGCCAGTCCTCCCAGTCCTCGACGTCGACCTCCGACGCCTCGTCCCAGTCCAGTCCGCGCTGCCACAGGAACGTGAAGAACAGCCGGTAGAGCGGGGCGTACGTGACCTGCGTGCCCTGCGCCTTGGCCGAGAACGCCGAGCGTCGCAGGCACTCGCTCAGCCGGGGATCGACCCGACCGTCCGGCGCGACGAGGATCGGCTGCCGCTCGCGCAGCCCGAGCGCCCGCTCGCGCACCTTCAGGTCCTCCCAGCCGGGGACGGGTCGATCTCCGACGGGATCGCCCCCGTCACCAACCCAGAACAGCCGCCATTCGTACGCCATTTGACTCCCTCAGCCGCAACACGACATGAGGCAACACAGCGTATGTCCACAGAACACCGGTATCGGCTGGGCCTGGACGTCGAAGATATGGACCGAGGCGGACGGCACGATCTGGTCCCGCGGCACCAAGGCCACCGCCGGTATCTGGGTCCTCGGCATCGTCCTGCGGGTGGGGCTCGCCGGGCTCGGCGCCCTCGCCGGGATCCACCTGGGCACGGGAGCCATCCTGCTCGCCCTCGCCGCCTCCCTGCTCGTACGCGGCGCCATCATGATCTGGCGGACCCAGTCGGCCGTCCCGTCGTACGGTGGTGCCGCCCCCGGCGCCGTCCGCGGGCCGGCCCGGCAGGTGTGGAAGGACCGTGTGTGACCGTGGAGACCTGGCTCGACTGGCCCTCGCGGGAGGCCCTGTCCCGCACCGGCCTGACTCCGGCCAGACGCAATCTCGCGTGGGGCGTCCGGGCCGTCGTGCTCGGCGCTCTGCTCTGGTCCACCTTCTCCCGCGGGCAGGGGCCGGGCCGCTGGGCCTGGGTGGCGGGGCCGGCCCTCGTGGGGGTCTGCGCCGTGCTGGGCCGGACGTTCTACCGCTGCACCTACGCACACCGGCTCGGGCCGTCGCTGGCCTCACTCTTCCTGGTGATGGCGGCCGCGGCCGGGGCGCGGGCCGGAGGCTGGCCGGTGCTGGCGCTGGTCCTGTGGTGCGGCTGCGCGGTGACCGCGCTTGAGCGGCTTCCGCTGGCGGCCGCCGTGCCGTGCACCGCCCTGGCTCTGGGCGCGTACACCCTGGTCGACAACGACAACTGGCTGACCACCGCGGTGACGGCGGCGGGGCTCGGCCTCGCCGGATATGTGCTGCGGCTCGACGCCGAGGCCCGCGGCACCGCCCACCGGCTGCTGAACCAGGAACGGGCCGCGCGGGCCGCCGAGGCGGAGTCCGCCGCGCTGGACGAGCGGGCCAGGATCGCCCGCGAGATCCACGACGTCCTCGCGCACAGCCTCTCGGCTCAGCTGGTCCACCTGGAGGCGGCGCGGCTGCTGATCGAGCGGGAGCCGCCGGGCGAGTTCAGGGAGAAGATCCTGGAGCGGGTGGTGGCCGCGCGGGGCATGGCGCGCGAAGGCCTCGCCGAGACCCGCCAGGCGCTGTCCGCGCTGCGCGGCGAGATGACCCCGGTCGAGGACTTCCTGCACACCCTGGTCGAGGGGGCCGGAGCCGGTACCGGGCTCGCCGCGGGCAGCGGGGTCCACGTGAAGGGGGAGCGCAGGGCGCTGCCGGCGGAGGCGTCGGGAACCGTGCGCCGGGTGGCACAGGAGGCCCTGACCAATGTGCGCAAGCACGCGCCGGGCGCGGCCGTCGCCGTCCGGCTGGAGTACCTGCCGCACGAAGTGACCCTGGAAATACGGGATTCGGGGGGCCTTGGGCCGGCAGGGGAGCTCGCTGTCAGTGGCTCCGGTTACGGTCTGTTGGGGATGAGGGAGCGCGCCGAACTGCTCGGCGGCACCCTGGAGGCCGGGCCGGACGAGGAGGGCTTCGTGGTGCGACTGAGGGTGCCCGCATGACCGGGGCAGGCCCCGGGACACGGGGGGTGATCAAGGTGGTCGTGGCCGACGACCAGTCCGTGGTGCGCGAGGGCATCGTCATGCTGCTCGGGCTGCTGCCCGGCATCGACGTCATCGGCTCGGCGCGCGACGGCGAGGAGGCGGTGACCCTCACGGCTCAACTGGCCCCGGACATCGTCCTGATGGACCTGCGTATGCCGCGCTGCGACGGAGTGGAGGCCACCCGCCGCATCCGGGCCGAGCACCCCGGCACCGAGGTGGTGATCCTCACGACGTACGCGGACGACGACTCGCTCTTCCCTGCTCTCCAGGCCGGTGCCCGCGGGTATCTCACCAAGGACGCCGGGGGAGAGGAGATCGTCAAGTCGATACAGGACGTGCTGTCCGGGCAGGCCGGGCTCGCCCCGTCCATCCAGCGCCGTCTGCTGGAACGGGTGACCACGTCTCCGCCCGTCGCGGTCCCCGGCGAGCTGCCCGACGGGCTCACCACGCGTGAGGGCGAGGTCCTCCGGCTCGTCGCTGAGGGGATGTCCAACCCCGAGATCTCCCGGGCCCTGCATATCTCGACGGCCACCGTGAAGACCCACATCAACAACATCTTCGGCAAGTCCGGGGTGCGCGACCGCGCCCAGGCCGTGCGGTACGCCTATCGGAACGGATTGGCCGATCCGCCCGGAAATCCGCTTCCGTAATTCCCGCTCCCTCACCTAATGGGGTGAAACGACGCCGTAGGAGAGCCTTCGGCCCGTCCTCTCCACCCATCCTTGGGCTCGTGGCCGAACGGGGCCGTGGGGCAAGGAGAGTTGTTCGGTGGAGAAGCAGGAAGGGCGTGATCCCGCGGCGGCGCGGATCGACGACCCTTGGTATGACGCGCTCGCCTCAGGGTGGGGCGAGCTGGACGGTGGGACGGCAGCCGCTACCGTGCCCGCCCAGCAGCGGGCCGGCGAGGACGAACGTCTCAGCCCGTCCGAGATCTATCTGGAAGTGCACCGCAGCGCCGCCTTCCAGGAAGTGCGCCGACGCTACCGCCGGTTCGTCGTCCCGGCCGCTCTCGCCTTCTTCGCCTGGTACCTGGCCTATGTGATCACCGCGGTCGGCGCCCCGGGCTTCATGGCCCGCCCGGTGGCAGGCGCGGTGAACGTGGCGATGATCGCCGGACTCGCCCAGTTTCTGACGACCTTCCTGCTGACCTGGGCCTACGCACGTCACGCCCGGCTGCGCCGGGACCGGGCCGCGCTGGAACTGCGCTGGGTCGTGTTCGAGCAGAACCACCAGCACCGGCACGGCCGGCGGACCGGGCACGCCGGCGGGGTCCGCCGGGACGACGGACAGGGAACGACACGGGAGACCACCAAGTGACCGTCGGCCAAGACCATCAGACTCTGGCATTGCTGCTGTTCAGCGCGTTCGTGGCGGCGACGCTCGCCATCACCACGTGGGTGAGCCGCAACCGGCACGGCTCCGCCGAGGAGTTCTACACGGGCGGCCGATTGTTCTCTCCGATGGAGAATGGTTTTGCCATCGCGGGCGACTACATGTCGGCTGCTTCCTTCCTCGGTATCTCCGGACTGATCGCGCTCTTCGGCTACGACGGCATGCTGTATTCCGTCGGATTCCTCGTGGCCTGGCTCGTGGTGCTGCTCCTGGTCGCGGAACTCGTCCGCAACTGCGGCAAGTTCACCCTTGCCGACGTCGTCGCCGCCCGGATGAGTGAGCGTCCCGTCCGGATCGCGGCGGGAACTTCCTCGGTCACCGTGTCCGTTCTCTATCTGGTGGCCCAGATGGTCGGCGCCGGCAGCCTCGTCGCCCTGCTGCTCGGCGGCACCAGCGGCGCCGCGCGGAACTGGACGGTCATCGGGGTCGGCGCCCTGATGGTGGTCTATGTGTCGCTCGGCGGAATGCGGGCCACCACCTGGATCCAGATCGTGAAGGCCGTCCTGCTCATGGCCGGCACGATCACCCTCACCGTGCTCGTGCTGCTGCGCTTCCACGGCGACATCAACCTGCTGCTCAACACGGCGGCCCAACACAGCGGCCACGGAAAGGAGTTCCTGGCACCGGGCCTCAAATACGGCGGAGACTGGACGGCACGGCTCGACTTCATCAGCCTCGGCCTGGCCCTCGTCCTCGGCACGGCCGGACTGCCGCACATCCTCTCCCGCTTCTACACCGTGCCCACCGCACGGGCCGCCCGCAGCTCGGTCATCTGGTCCATCGGCCTCATCGGCGGCTTCTACCTGATGACGATTGTGCTCGGGTTCGGCGCTGCCGCCCTGGTCGGCTCCGCGGAGGTCAAGGCGTCCAACCCGGCGGGCAACACCGCCGTCGCGCTGCTCGCCTACGACCTGGGAGGCGGAGCGGGCTCCACCGGGGGCACGGTGCTCTTCGCCGTGGTCGCAGCCGTCGCCTTCGCCACGATCCTGGCCGTGGTCGCGGGTATCACCCTGGCCTCGTCGGCATCGGTCGCCCACGACCTGTACGCCTCGCTCAGACGCCGGCACGCCAAGCAGCGCAGCGAGGTCGCGGTCGCGCGGGTCGCCGCGGTGGGGATCGGAGCGGTCGCCATCGCGCTCGGTCTGCTGGCCCGCGACCTCAATGTGGCGTTCCTCGTCGGCCTCGCCTTCGCGGTGGCCGCGTCGGCCAACCTTCCCGTGCTGCTGTACTCCCTGTTCTGGCGCAACTTCACGACCCGGGGCGCCGTGTGGTCGGTGTACGGAGGCCTGGTCCCGGCGCTGATCCTGGTCCTCGTTTCACCCGTGGTCTCCGGCAGTCCGGAATCGCTCTTCCCGGATGTGGACTTCCAGTTCTTCCCGCTGCAGAACCCGGGGCTCCTCTCCATCCCCCTGGGCTTCCTCGCGGGCTGGCTCGGCACGGTGACCTCGCACGAGGTCCCGGACGAGGAGAAACTCGCGGAGACGGAGGTACGGGCTCTGACGGGGGCGGGAGCGGTATAGCCGGGGGCCGCCGTGGCGGCCCGCTCGACGAGCCCGCCCCGGCAGGGCTGGATCCGGCAGGACCGTCCCGGCGGGCCCGCCCCGGCAGGCTTGGCTTCGGCGGGCCCGCTCGACGAGCCCGCCCCGGCAGGCCAGGATTCGGCGGGACCGTCCCGGAGGGCTGTTCCCGCGGGACGGTTCCGGCGGCGGAACGTGCGGGTGCCACGCCCCCGCGCTCACACCGCCCAGGCCCTCACACCGCCCAGGCGTACCGGTGTTCCGGGCGCCCCGTCTCGCCGTAGCGCAGGGTGAGACACAGGCGCCCGGACTGTTCGAGGAGCCGCAGATAGCGCTGGGCGGTCGAGCGGCTCAGGCCGGTGCGGTCGGCGACCTCGTGGGCGGAGAGCGGATGGTCGGCGTCGTGCAGCACGTCGCGGATCAGCTCCGCCGTCGGCACCGAGTGGCGGCTGGGCAGCCCGGTGCGCAGGGCCGCGAAGATCCGGTCGACCTGGTCCTGGTCCTGGTCCTGGGGTTCGGCTCCGGAGCGTCCCGCCGCCCGGTCCACGGTGCGCCGCAGCGTCGCGTACGAGTCGAGCTTGGCCCGCAGCGCGGCGAACGTGAACGGTTTCACCAGGTAGTGCAGGGCGCCGTGACGCATCGCGGCCTGGACGGTCGCCACATCGCTCGCCGACGTCACCATGATCACGTCGGTGTGGTGGCCCTGGTGGCGCATCCGGCGGACCAGGCTGAGCCCGGTCTCGTCGGGCAGGAAGTGGTCGAGCAGAACGAGATCGATCCGGTGGCGTTCCAGTGCGGCCAGCGCCTGGGCGGCGCTGTGCGCACGCGCCACGACCCGGAACCCGGGAACCTTCCCCACGTATGACGCGTTGATCTCGGCAACACGGAAGTCGTCGTCCACGACCAGCACGTCGATCACGTCGCTCTCCTCTCCGGCGCCGGCCCGGCGTTTTCCGCGCTCCGGACCCCGCAGTTGTATCGCGCGCAAAACGAGCACAACAGGGGTTTGCGCGCACAAGTGCGTCCAGTGCCCACAAGGCTGACGCCGGGCAGCGGCCCGCGCCTACGGTCCCGCTCCATGAACACAGACACCGGCCCCGCCATCGAGCTGAGGGGCGCAGGCAAAGCGTTCCGTACGCCGTCCGGGACGCTGCACACCGCCGTACGGGACCTCGATCTGAGCGTGCGACAGGGCGAGTTCGTGGCCGTCGTCGGCCCCACCGGCTGTGGAAAGTCGACGACGCTGACCCTGGTGAGCGGCCTGGAGGAGCCCACCGAGGGCGAGGTCCTCGTGGCCGGGGAGCCGGTCGACGGCATCGGCGACAAGGTCGGCTTCGTCTTCCAGCAGGATGCGGTCTTCCCCTGGCGCACCGTGCTCTCCAACGTCATGGCCGGGCCGCGCTTTCGCGGCGTACCGAAGGCCGAGGCGAAGGAGACGGCCCGTGCCTGGCTCGCCCGGGTCGGGCTGACGGCCTTCGAGGACCGCTATCCGCACCAGCTCTCGGGTGGTCAGCGCAAACGCGTCGCCCTCGCGGCGACCTTCGTCAACGATCCGCGGATCCTGCTGATGGACGAGCCGTTCTCCGCGCTCGACGTACAGACCAGGGCCCTGATGTCGGACGAGCTCCTCGACCTGTGGTCCGGCACCGGAGCCTCCATCGTGTTCGTCACCCACGACCTGGAGGAGTCCATCGCCCTGGCCGACCGGGTCGTTGTGATGACGGCGGGCCCGGCCACCGTGAAGCGGATCTTCGACATCGACCTGCCGCGCCCGCGCAGAGTCGAATCGGTGCGTCTGGAGCCCCGCTTCATCGAGATCTACCGCGAGATCTGGCAGTCCCTGGGCGAAGAGGTCCGGATCACCAGGGAGCGGGGTGCGGCCGATGTCGCCTGACACCCACGGGCCGTCGCCGCTGTCGTCTGGGATCCAGGGGCCGTCGCCGATGTCGCCTGACACCCACGGACCGTCGCCGGTCTCGCCTGGGATCCAGGGGCCGTCGTCGACGAGTCCGACTGCGGCCCTCACCCCGACTGCCGCCCTCACCCCGACTGCCGCCCTCACCCCGGCCGGCGCCACGTCCGCGGCGCGGACGTCGACGCGCGCCCGCGCTGCCCGCAACCGCCGCTACCTGGTACACGGCAGCCGTGTCCTGCTCCTGGCCCTGGTCTTCGGCGCCTGGGAGCTCCTGGCCCGTGCCGATGTCATCGATCCCTTCAACTTCTCGATGCCGTCGGCCATTTGGGACCAGATTCGGGAGTGGGCCCTGCACGGCACCGCGCAGGGATCGCTCTGGGAACAGATCTGGTACACGCTCTACGAGGCGCTGCTCGGCTGGGTCGTCGGGGTGGTCACGGGCGTCGTACTCGGCATCACGCTCGGCCGCATCCGCTTCTTGTCCGATGTCCTCGGCCCGTACATCAAGGTGCTCAACGCCATCCCGCGCATCGTGCTCGCGCCCGTCTTCCTGATTTGGTTCGGGCTGGGGCCGGCGTCCAAGGTCGCGTCCGCCGTCGTTCTCGTCTTCTTCCCCGTCTTCTTCAACGCCTTCCAGGGGGCGCGCGAGGTGGACCGGAACCTGGTGAACAACGCCCGCATCCTGGGGGCGAGCAACCGCAGAGTCACCCTCCAGGTGGTCGTTCCCTCCGCCACCTCCTGGATCTTCACCAGCCTGCACGTCAGCTTCGGGTTCGCGCTGATCGGGGCGATCGTCGGCGAGTACATCGGCGCGACCAAGGGCCTGGGGCTCCTGGTCGCCGCCTCCCAGGGGACCTTCAACGCCGCGGGGGTGTACGCGGCGATGGCCATCCTCGCCGTCGTCGCCCTGCTCACCGAGGGGCTGCTCACCTTCGGCGAGCGGCGGCTGTTCCGCTGGCGCCCGGCAGAGCCCGGCACCGAACGCTGACACCGGGCGCGACCGCGAGCACAGACCGCGAGCACCGACCGCGAGCGCCGACAAGCACGGGGCGCGCTTCCCGTTCCCGCCCCATCCGATCAGTGATCACAAGGACGTGAGGATCATGCGTATCAAGCCCAACCCCTCGCTCGCGCACGGCGTTTCACACTCATCCGCCGCCCACACCCCGCGCAGCGCGCCCTCGGCCCTCCTGGTCGGCGGGCTGTGCGTCGGTCTGCTGATGACGCTCTCCGCGTGCGGCGGCGATACGGCGTCGGACACCAAGAGCGCGTCCGGGCAGGCCACCGTGAAGGTGATGGTGGGCGGTCTCGACAAGGTCATCTATCTGCCCGCGATGCTCACCCAGCGGCTGGGTTACTTCAAGGCCGAGGGCCTGGACGTGCAGTTGCTCACCGAGCCCGCCGGGGTCCAGGCCGAGACCGCGCTGATCTCCGGCGACGTCCAGGGCGCCGTCGGGTTCTACGACCACACCCTCGATCTTCAGGTGAAGGGCAAGAAGGTCGAGTCGGTGGTGCAGTTCTCGCACGCGCCGGGCGAAGTGGAGATCGTCGCCGACCAGGCCGCCGCGACCTTGCAGTCCCCCAAGGACTTCAAGGGCAAGAAGCTGGGGGTGACGGGGCTCGGTTCCTCGACGGACTTCCTCACCAAGTACCTCGCGGTGCGGGACGGCGTGAAGACCAGCGAGTTCACGCCCGTCGCGGTCGGCGCGGGGCAGACCTTCATCGCCGCCCTGAAGCAGGGCTCCATCCAGGGCGGGATGACCACGGATCCGACGGTCGCCGCCGTCGTCGACCAGAAACTCGGCAAGGTCCTGATCGACATGCGCACACCCGAGGGATCGCAGCAGGCGCTCGGCGGCCCGTACCCCTCCTCCAGCCTGTACATGAACACGCAGTGGGTGAACGGCCACCGGCAGACGGTGCAGAAGCTGGTCAACGCGCTGGTGAAGACGTTGCGTTGGATGTCGGCACACAGCGCGGACGAGATCGCCGCGAAGATGCCCGCGGACTACGCGCAGGGCGGCAAGGCGCTGTACGCGCAGGCGATCAAGAGCACCCTGCCGATGTTCACCAAGGACGGTGTCATGCCCGAGAACGGCCCGGAAACGGTCGAGAGGGTGCTCAAGGCGTTCAACCCCAACCTCAAGTCGGCCAAGGTCGATCTCTCCCAGACGTTCACCACGGAGTTCGTGAAAAAGGTCCCGCAGGGCTGACCTCGACGGGCCCAAGGGTGGTCGGGCCCAAGGCCGGTCGGTCCCACGGCTGGTCGGCCCCAAGGCTGGTCGGCCCTAGGGCAAACCGGCCCCGCCCGGGGGGTTTCCTACACCGACGCCACCCATGTGTAGCGGTGCTCTGGGCGGCCGGTCTCGCCGTAGCGCAGGCCGAGCCGCACGCGGCCGGCCCGTTCGAGGAGCTTGAGATAGCGCTGCGCGGTCTGGCGGCTCACCCCGGCCCGCTCGGCGATCTCCTGCGTCGAGAGCGGCCCATGGGCCGCCTTCAGGACTCCGCGCAACAGGTCGGCGGTGGTGGGGGAGTGGCCCTTGGGGAGGTCGGGCTCGGCGGGCACGGACAGCGCCCCGAAGATCTTGTCCACCTCCGCCTGCTCGGCCTCGCCACCGCCGTCCAGGGTGCGGCGCAGCACGGCGTACGCCTCCAGCCTGGTACGCAGCCCGGCGAAGGTGAAGGGCTTGACCAAGTACTGCAACGCGCCCTGACGCATCGCCGCCTGGACAGTGGCGACATCGCGGGCCGCCGTCACCATGATCACGTCGGTGTGATGGCCGAGCCGGCGCAACTCCCGTACGAACGCGAGCCCGTTCTCGTCCGGCAGATAGTGGTCGAGCAGCACCAGGTCCACCGGTTGCGCGACGATCCGGGCGAGCGCCTCGGCGGCCGAATGCGCCTCGGCGACCACCCGGAAACCAGGAACTTTCCCGGTGTACGCGGCATTGATGGAGGCCACCCGGAGATCGTCGTCCACGACCAGTACGTCGATCACCGTGCCTCCTTGACGGTCCCGGGCCGGTTCTGGTCGGCCCCCGCATCCTGACTCGAGCCGGGCGCCGGGCTCGGGTCATCCGGCGTCCCACTCGTCACCCCGCCCGGCTTCCCTCCACCCGACTTCGCTCCCAACCCCACGCCCGCGTCCGCGCTCAGCGCCTCGCTCAGCGCGTCCGGCAGCACCACGGTGAACTCCGCGCCTCCATCGGGGCCGGACCCGACCCGCGCACTGCCGCCCATCCGCTCCGCGAACCTGCCGACCAGCGCGAGCCCGAGACCCCGCTTGCCGTGCGCGGGTGCCTCCTTGGTGGTCCAGCCCTCGGTGAAGACCAGCTCGCGCCGTTCGGCGGGGACTCCGGGACCGTTGTCGCGGACCCGCACCACGACGGTGCGCCCCTCGGCGCGCAGCTCCACCTCGACCGCGGCGCCGGGCGACCCGGCCGTCGCGTCGAGCGCGTTGTCGACGAGGTTGCCGGTGACCGTGACCAGGCCGCGGGGATCGACGAGCCGGTCGGGCAGCAGGGTGGCGGGGGAGAGGCTCAGGGCGACCGCGCGCTCGGCGGCGACCGTCGCCTTGCCGACCAGGACCGCGGCGAGCAGCGGGTCCCTGATTTTCTCGGTGACCTGCTCGGCGGTGGCCCGGTGCACCCCGACCACCTCGGTGACGAAGTCGACGGCCTCGTCGTACAGCTCCAGTTCGAGCAGGCCGAGCAGGGTGTGCAGCCGGTTGGCGTGCTCGTGGTCCTGAGCGCGCAGGGCGTCGATCAGGCCGCGTGTGGAGTCCAGCTCGCGGCCCAGGCGCTCCAGCTCCGTTCGGTCACGCAGTGTCGCCACGGCGCCGCCGTCCTCGGTCGGCATGCGGTTGGCGACCAGGACGCGGTGTCCGCGCACGGTCAACAGGTCGGTGCCCTCGACCCGGCCGGCGAGCACCTCCGTCGTACGGCCCGTGCCCAGGGCCTCCTCAAGGGCTCGGCCGGCGGCTTCGGGGCCGACGCCCAGCAACCGTTGCGCCTCGTCGTTGAGCAGCCTGATCCGGCCGCCGCGATCGAGCGCCACCACGCCCTCGCGGATGGAGTGCAGCATGGCCTCGCGCTCCGCGAGCAGCCCCGAGATGTCGGAGAACGCCAGGTCACGGGTCTGTTTGTGGATGCGCCGCGCGATGAGGTACGCGGCGAGCGCGCCGACCGCGAGCGCGCCGCCCGCGTAGGCGAGGAGCCCCGGGATCGCGTGCAGGAGCCGGGCCCGCACGCTGTCGTACTCGATGCCCACCGAGACGGCGCCCACGATGGTGCCGCTCGCGTCCCGCAGCGGGACCTTGCCCCGGGCCGAGCGGCCCAGGGTGCCGCTGTCGATCTCCATGACGTCACGGCCGGCGAGGGCGTCCGTCGGGTCGGTGGAGACGACCTGGCCGATCTCCCCCACGTCAGGGTGTGACCAGCGCACCCCCCGGGTGTCCATCACCACCACGTACTCGGCGTGCGTCGCGTGCCGCACGCGCTCCGCCTCCACCTGCACCGGGCCGTCGGCGGACGGCCGTGAGGACAGCAGGTCGTCGGCGATCCTCGGCTGGGCGGCGGTGGCCGACGCGATGGCGAGGGCGCGCCGCATGGCCTGGTCGTCGAGCTGGGCGCCGAGCGGGGCGAGGAAGAGCCCGGTCGCGAGGACGGCGACCCCGGCGGCGATGGCCAGCTGCATCAGGAGCACCTGCGAGAAGACGCGCCGCGGCCAGCCCAGGCGCCGCCGACGGGGGGCGGTGGCGGTCGGTGGGGCGGTCATGGACAGGCACGTTAGACGGCTCGGGTCGCTTCTCGAAATCCCCTCGGGATCACGGTGCGGTCTCCGTGGGCGCCTCGACACACCGTGTTAGCGCGATGAAATTCGCTTGCGTTGTTTGCGGATATCTTGCGGGCGCCTGTCGTGCTGTCGGCAAAGCCGCAGGACGCGCCGGTGACAGGGAGGAAAGCGATCGTTCCGGTTCGCCGCGCGGGGCGGACGCCGGTTCGTCGGGGTGGTCGCAGGGATGGACGCCTCGGCACATCTCTGCAACTCTCTCACCGCTCAGCGCAAAATTCGTGGTTCTTCCCTGCAGAAACCCTAGTCGGCAGAAATCCAGTCGCGCAGATCGGGGACACATGAGAACGCACCACTGGAGATGGCGTACGCGGATGAGAATGCTCGCCGCGCTGCTCGCCACCAGCCTGTTCATGATCGGTTGGCCGGCACTCGCCGCCTCGGCGGCGACGGCGGCCGGTCCCGACCTCGCCGCCGGAAAGCCGGCCGCGTCGTCCGGGGCGAACGGCTCCTACGGCGCCAAGAACGTCACGGACGGCGACCAGTCCACCTACTGGGAGAGCGCGGGCAGCGCCTTTCCGCAGTGGGTCCAGGCCGATCTGGGCGCCACCAGCGGCATCGGTGACATCGTCCTGAAGCTCCCTGCCGCCTGGGGCGACCGCAAGGAGACCCTCTCCGTGCAGGGCAGCGCGGACGGCACGAGCTTCAGCACCCTGGTGGGCTCCGCGCCGTACAGCTTCGCGCAGAGCTCGGGCAACACCGTGAAGATAGGGCTTGACAACGCGCGGGCCCGCTTCGTACGGGTCGAGATCACCGCGAACACCGGCTGGCAGGCGGCCCAGCTCTCCGCGCTCGAAGTGCACGCGGCCGGCGGGTCGAGCGACAACCTCGCCCTCGGCAAGACCCTCACCGCGAGCAGCGCCACCCAGACCTATGTCGCCTCCCACGCCAACGACGGAGACAAGGCGAGCTACTGGGAGAGCGCCAACAACGCCTTCCCGCAGTGGATCCAGGCCGACCTCGGCGCCACCGTTCCCGTCAACAAGGTGGTGCTCAAGCTGCCGGACGGCTGGGGCGACCGTACCCAGACCCTCAAGATCCAGGGCAGTGCCAACGGCACCGACTTCACCGACCTGACCGCGTCACAGGGGTACGCGTTCACCGCCGGCAACGGTCTCACCGTGCCCATCGCCTTCGACTCGGCCACCACGCGCTACCTACGGGTGCTCATCTCCAACAACACCGCGCAGCCCGGCGGTCAGCTCTCCGAGCTGGAGATCTATGGCCCGGCAAGCGGTGACACGCAGGCGCCGACCGCGCCCAAGAACCTCGCCTACACCGAGCCGGCCACCGGCCAGATCAAGCTGACCTGGGACGCGGCCACCGACAACACCGCCGTCACCGGCTACGACGTGTACGCCAACGGTGAGCTGCGCACCAGCGTGGCCGGCACCGTCACCACGTACACGGACAGCCAGCCGGCCGGCGCCACCGTCGCCTACTACGTACGGGCCAAGGACGCCGCGGGGAACCAGTCGGCCAACAGCAACACCGTCACCCGTAAAGGTAGTTCGGGCGACACCCAGGCGCCGACCGCACCCGGAAACCTCACCTATAGCGAGCCGGCCGCCGGGCAGATCAAGCTCACCTGGGCGGCGTCCACCGACAACACCGCCGTGACCGGCTACGACATCTACGCCGACAACCAGCTGCTCAAGAGTGTGGCGGGCGATGTCACCACGTACACCGACAGCCGGCCGGCCACGGTGACCGTCTCCTACTACGTGCGGGCCAAGGACGCGGCGGGCAACCAGTCCGGCGCGAGCAACACCGTGACCCGCAACGGCGCCCCCACCGGTGACGGCTCCAACCTCGCGGTGGGCAAGCCGATCACGGCGTCCTCGTCCACCTTCACGTTTGTCGCGGCCAACGCCAACGACAACGACACGGCGACCTACTGGGAGAGCGCGGCGGGCGGTTACCCGAGCACGCTCACCGTCAAGCTCGGCGCCAACGCGGACACCAGCACCGTGGTGCTCAAGCTCAACCCGGACAGCGGCTGGGGCAGGCGGACCCAGAACATCGAGGTCCTCGGACGCGAGCAGAGCGCGTCGGCGTACACCTCGCTGGTCGCGGCCAAGGACTACACCTTCGACCCGGCCGGCGGGAACACGGTGTCCATACCGGTGGCGGCGCGCGTCGCCGACGTCCAGTTGAAGTTCACCTCCAACACCGGCGCGACGGGTGGGCAGATCGCCGAGTTCCAGGTCGTCGGGGTGCCTGCGCCCAACCCGGACCTGGAGGTCACCGCGCTCACGGCGGCCCCGTCCGCGCCGGTCGAGTCGGATGCGGTGACCCTCGCGGCGACCGTGCACAACAAGGGGAACAGCGCCGCGCCCGCCACCACCGTCGCCTTCCAGCTCGGCGGCTCCAAGGCGGCCACCGCAGATGTGCCCGCGCTCGGGGCCGGCGCCTCGCAGACGGTCAGCGCCTCGATCGGCACGCACGACGCGGGAACTTATCCGCTGAGCGCGGTCGTTGATCCGGACAACACCGTCATCGAACAGAACGACACCAACAACACCTTCACGGGCAGCCCCCTCGTCATCAAGCCGGTCTCCTCCTCCGACCTGATCGCCTCCGGGGTCGCCTGGTCGCCGAGCGCCCCCTCGGCCGGCCAGGCGGTGGCCTTCTCCGTGACGCTGAAGAACCAGGGCACCCTGGCCTCGGCCGGCGGCAGCCACGGCATCACCCTGACCCTGCTCGACGACAAGGGCGCCACGGTGAAGACCCTCACCGGCGCCTACAGCGGAACACTCGACGCGGGCGCCACCGCGGCCCCGGTGAACCTCGGCAGCTGGACGGCGGCCAACGGAAAGTACACGGCGAAGGTGGTGATAGCGGACGACGCCAACGAACTCCCGGTCAAGCGCGCCAACAACACCAGCCAGCAGGCGTTCTTCGTCGGCCGCGGCGCCAACATGCCGTACGACACCTATGAGGCGGAGGACGGCGTGACGGGCGGCGGCGCCCAGGTCGTCGGCCCCAACCGCACCATCGGAGACCTCGCGGGCGAGGCCTCGGGCCGCAAGGCGGTCACGCTCAACTCCACCGGAAACTATGTGCAGTTCACAACAAGGGCCGACACCAACAGTCTGGTGACGCGGTTCTCCATCCCGGATTCGGCGGGCGGGGGTGGCATCGGCGCGAGCCTGGACATCTACGTCGACGGCGTCTTCCGCAAGGCCATCGACCTGAGCTCGAAGTACATGTGGCAGTACGGCGCCGAGGCGAGCCCCAACAACTCGCCGGGCTCCGGCGGCCCGCGCCACATCTACGACGAGGCCAACATCCTGCTCGGCGACACCGTGAAGGCGGGCAGCACCATCCGTCTCCAGAAGGACGCCGCCAACACCTCCACGTACGCGATCGACTTCATCAACCTGGAGCAGGTCAGCCAGGTTCCCAACCCCGACCCGGCGGCCTACGTCGTGCCCGCCGGTACTGCGCAGCAGGACGTGCAGAACGCCCTGGACAAGGTGCGGATGGACGCCACGGGCAAGCTCATCGGCGTCTATCTGCCGCCCGGGACCTACATCACGAGCAACAAGTTCCAGATCTACGGCAAGGCCGTGAAACTGGTCGGTGCGGGTCCCTGGTTCAGTCGCTTCGCCACCCCGCCCGACCAGGAGAACACCGACGCCGGTTTCGACGTCCAGTCCTCCGCCAACGGCTCCTCCTTCACCGGCTTCGGCTTCTTCGGCAACTACACCTCGCGCAACGACGGCCCGGGCAAGGTCTTCAACTTCTCGAACGTCGCCAACATGACGATCGACAACGTGTGGGCCGAGCACATGATGTGCCTGTACTGGGGCACCAACACCGACCACATCACCATCAAGAACTCCCGGGTCCGCGACCTGTACGCGGACGGGATCAACCTCACCAACGGCAGCAGCGACAACACCATCAGCAATGTGGAGGCCCGCTCCACCGGAGACGACAGCTTCGCGCTGTTCCCGGCGACCGACATCAACAACGCCGACGAGACCGGCAACGTCTTCGAGAACCTCAGCGCCCTGCTGACCTGGCGGGCCGCCGGATTCGCCGTCTACGGAGGCACCGCCAACACCTTCCGGAACCTGTACGCGGCCGACATGCTGACGTACCCCGGACTGACCATCGGCACGCTGAAGTTCGGCTCGATCCCCGCCCTCGGCTTCGGGACGGATCCGACCACCTTCCAGGGCATCTCCCTGGTGCGCTCCGGCGGCCACTTCTGGGGCGCACAGGCGTTCGGCGCGCTGTGGATGTACTCCGCGGAGTACACGTTCCAGGGGATCCGCATCACCGACCTCGACATCACCGATCCGACGTACTCCGGGATCATGTTCCAGACCAAGTACAACGGCAGTACGCCGCTCAACCCGATCAAGGACAGCGTGCTCACCCATGTGAGCATCAGCGGCGCCAAGAAGAGCGGGGACGCCTTCGACGCCAAATCCGGCATCGGGATCTGGGCCAATGAGCTGCCCGAACCCGGGCAGGGCCCCGCCGTCGGCGAGGTCACCTTCAACAACCTCAAGTTGAGCGGCAACGCTCAGGACATCAGGAACACCACGTCCACCTTCACGATCCACACCAACCCGTAACGGAGGACGCCGAGAGGGCGCCGAGAGGGCGCCGAGAGGGCGCCGCCCCGGGGAATCGGGGCGGCACCCGCACGCCAACCGTCCGGTCTCCGGGCGGTCGACCAGCGCCGCGAACTGCCGGGTGAGCCGGATCGCCTCGGCGCCGAGGTCGACATCGCCCGAGTAGCCCTCGTTGAAGACCGAGTAGAGGACCGAGTAGAGGACGCGCAGCACGGTGGCCACGTCCCCTCTCCGTTACGCAAACCACTTGCATAGCTTGCGCTAGTCTTGCGCTCATGACGCGACGACTTGCTCAGGTGGCGAAGAAGGTTGGAGTCAGCGAGGCCACGGTCAGCCGGGTGCTCAACGGCAAACCGGGAGTCTCCGAATCCACCCGGCAGGCCGTGCTCACGGCGCTCGACGTGCTCGGCTACGAGCGCCCCACGCAGCTGCGCGGTGAACGCGCACGCCTGGTCGGCCTGGTGCTGCCCGAGTTGCAGAACCCCATCTTCCCGGCGTTCGCCGAAGTCATCGGCGGGGCCCTCGCCCAGCAGGGGCTCACCCCCGTCCTGTGCACCCAGACCAAGGGCGGCGTCTCGGAGGCCGACTACGTCGATCTGCTCCTGCAACAGCAGGTCTCCGGCGTCGTCTTCGCGGGCGGTCTCTTCGCGCAGGTGGAGGCCCCGCATGGGCACTACCAGCAGCTCGCCGACCGCAAGGTCCCGGTCGTGCTCATCAACGCCGCCATCGAGCACCTCGACTTCCCCGTCGTCGCCTGCGACGACGCCGTGGCGATGGAACAGGCCTGGCGCCACCTGGCCTCCCTCGGCCACGAGCGCATCGGCCTGGTGCTCGGGCCGCCCGACCACGTGCCCTCGCGGCGCAAGCTGGACGCGGCCCGGGCCCTGGCCGCCGCGGCCGGTACCGAGTTCGCCGAGGACCGCGTCGAGCGCGCGATGTTCTCCCTCGAAGGCGGCCAGGCCGCGACCTCCCGCCTCCTGGAGCGCGGCGTCACCGGCATCATCTGCGCCAGCGACCCGCTCGCGCTCGGCGCGGTGCGGGCCGCGCGCAGGCGGGGCCTGGACGTCCCCCGCGACATCTCCGTGGTCGGCTACGACGACTCCGCGTTCATGAACTGCACCGAGCCCCCGCTGACCACCGTCCGCCAGCCCATCGAGGCGATGGGCCGGGCCGCCGTCGAGCTGCTCTCCGCGCAGATCCAGGGCGGTGTGGTGCCCCCCGGCGAGCTGCTCTTCGAGCCCGAACTGGTGGTCCGGGGGTCGACCGCGCAGGTGCCCCGCTAGCCGGTCCTTACGCAACTTGCGTGTACGCGTCATCCAGCGCGCCGGGCGATTCCGCTCGGCGCGCCCTTGTGTGCGCCCGCAGCACCCATTGCGAACAGGATGCTGTCGAAGTTTTACGAAATCAGCGCGAGATATTGCGCAGTCGCGTCGCCGATGGTTGAGTGTGCCGCGCCCCGCTGCCGTCAGCGACGGGCCTTCCACGCTCCTCCCGAAGGGGTCCTCCCGATGAGACGCACCTGGTTCCGCCCCGCACGACACGCACGCCGCACCGCTGCCACCGCCCTGGCCGGCGCCCTCGCCCTCACCGCCCTCGCCGCCTGCGGAACCAGCAGCAGCGACACGGGAGGCGGTGACAGCAAACCCGGCACCGGATCGAGTGACCCCGCCGCTCCGCTCGACCCGAAGGCCAAGGTCGACCTGACCATCGACTGCATGCCGCCGGCCGCGAAGGCCGCCGAGCTCAAGGAGTGGAAGCAGGACGTCGCGACGTTCAACAAGACCTATCCGAACGTCCACATCATCGGGAAGTCCACGCCGGGACAGTGCGAGGAGCCGCCGCGCTTCACCGCCGCTCTGAAGGCGAAGTCCCAGACCGATGTCTTCTACTCCTACTTCACCGACCTCCAGCAGGTCCTGGACAACAACGGCGCCGCCGACATCTCGGCCTACGTCACCGACAAGTCCGTCCCCGCCCTGAGCAGCATCGACCCGGCCGTGATGGGGGTGTACAAGAAGGACGGCAAGATGTACGGGCTGCCCACCAGCAATTACCAGATGGGCGTCATGATCAACCGGAAGCTGTTCCAGCAGGCCGGGCTCGACCCCGACAAGCCGCCCGCCACCTGGGACGAGGTGCGCGCCGACTCACAGGCGATAGCCAAGCTCGGCAACGGCACCTACGGCTACGGCGAGTACAGCGCCGAGAACACCGGCGGCTGGCACTTCACCGCCGCGGTGTACAGCCTCGGCGGCGACGTGGTGGGCGCCGACGGCAAGGCAGCCTTCGACAACGCCACCGGCAAGCAGGTGCTCCAGCAGCTGCACGACATGCGCTGGACCGACCAGAGCATGAGCAAGACCCAGCTCCTGAAGTGGGGCGACCTCCAGAAGCAGATCACCGCCGACAAGCTCGGCATGTTCCTCGCGGCGCCCGACGACATCGCGTACATGGTCCAGCAACTCGGCGCGAAGTACGAGAACTTCGGCATGGGCCCGATCCCCGGCGCCAAGGCCACTCTCACCGGCGGCAACGGCTACATGATCAAGCAGGGCAGTTCGCCCGACAAGATCAAGGCCGCGATCGCCTGGCTCAACTTCAAGAACCTCTCGCCGGGCAAGGGCCAGTTCGAGTGGGCCCGTACCAAGGCCGACCAGCTCCCGGTCGGGGTGCCGCAGCCCAACTTCTTCACGGGTTCCGTCAAGGCCGACGACCTCAAGTCCCGTACCGCCAACGCCACCATGCCGGTCGCCAACTTCGCGCCCTATCTGGCCAACCCGGTCCCGGGCAAGGCGGAGCCGCCGAAGGCGCAGGAGGTCTACAAGGTCCTCGACAACGCGATGTCCGCGGTGCTCACCAACAAGGACGCCGACATCGCCAAGCTGCTCTCGACCGCACGGACGCAGGTCGACCAGGTCCTCGCGAACCAGTAGCGCGCACGACGGCAGGGGCCGGAGCACCCTCCGGCCCCGCCCGCCCCGGATATCAGGAGTGACGATGTCGGCCTCCACCCTGCCCACCCGGGAAGCGACCCGGTCGCACCAGGGCGCCGAGCTGCCCAGGCAGCGCGGATTCGCGCGGGCGCTGAGACGCAACCTCACCGCGCACGGCTTCCTCATCGGCGCCGTGCTCTGTTTCGCCTTCTTCTCCTGGTACCCCATGGTCAGGGAGTTCGTCCTCGCCTTCCAGAAGACGAAGGACGGCCGCACCACCTGGGCCGGCTGGTCCAACCTCAGCTATGTCTTCCACGACCCGGCGTTCTGGCAGGCCTGGCGCAACACCCTGCTGTTCACCGGTCTCGCCCTGATCCTCGGCTTCGTCCTGCCGTTCCTCGTCGCCGTCCTGCTCAATGAATTCCGGCACGGCCAGGGCTACTTGAGGCTCCTCGTCTACTTGCCCGTGATGCTGCCGCCGGTCGCCTCGGTGCTGCTGTTCAAGTACTTCTACGACCCCGGGTACGGCCTGTTCAACCGGATCTTCGAGCTGTTCGGGCTGCCGGCCCAGCAATGGCTCCAGTCCACCGACACCGCGATGCTCTCGGTGGTGATCGCCGCGACGTGGATGAACATGGGCAGCGCCACCCTCGTCTACCTCGCCGCCCTCCAGGGCATCCCCGGCGAACTGTACGAGGCGGCCGAACTCGACGGCGCGGGGCTGCTCCGCAAGATCTGGCACGTCACCGTGCCGCAGACCCGGCTCGTGCTCTCGCTGATGTTCCTCATGCAGATCATCGCCACGATGCAGGTCTTCACCGAACCGTTCCTGCTCACCAACGGCGCGGGCCCCGAGGGTTCCACGACGACCGTGGTCTACCTCATCTACCAGTACGCCTTCAACTTCAACAACTACGGCGGCGCCGCCGCGCTCGGCCTGTGCCTGCTCGTCCTGCTCGCCGGGTTCTCGGCGGCGTACGTGCGGCTCAGCCGCGACAGCGACACCTAGTTCCGCCGCTTTCAGGGGCGTCGGCCGCGGGCCGTCGATGGCTGATCGCGCAGTTCCCCGCGCCCCTTGGGGGGCGCCCGGCGCCGTGGCGGACCCTCCGCTCACCGCCCGACGACGGCACGACCGGAACGACGACCGGATACGGACTGAGGAACCATGTCGACACGCACACTCATCTCACCGGCCACCCTCGGCCGCACCCGGGGCAAGGTCGTCTACTGGACCGTCTTCGCCTTCGTGATGCTCCTGTTCACCCTCGTCTTCATCGGGCCGCTGTACTGGATGGCCGTCAACGGGCTGAAATCCACCGAGGAGTTCACCAGGATCCCGCCGACCCTGATCCCGCACGGCGTGCACACCGAGAACGTCACCAACGCCTGGCGCGTGATGGACTTCGCGAGGTTGCTGCTCAACACCCTGTGGTACGCGTTCGGCGCGCTCGCCTTCCAGCTGGTGCTCGACGTGGCCGCCGCCTACTCGCTGTCCAAACTACGGCCCGTGTTCGGCAAGGCGATCCTCGCGATGATGCTGGCCACCCTCATGATCCCGGCCGCGGTGCTCGTCGTACCGCAGTACCTGACCGTGCTCGACGTACCGATCTTCAAGCGGAACCTGCTCAACACACCGTGGGCGATCTGGCTGCCGTCCGTCACCAACGCCTTCAACATCTTCCTGCTGAAGCGCTTCTTCGACTCGATCCCGCGTGAACTCCTGGACGCCGCCTCCATCGACGGGGCCTCGCCGCTGCGGACCCTGCGCTCGGTGGTCCTTCCCATCTCCCGGCCGATCCTCGGCGTCGTCTCCATCTTCGCGGTGATCGGCGTCTGGAAGGACTTCCTCTGGCCGATGCTCACCCTGCCCGACCCCACCAAGCAGACCCTCAACGTGGGTATCTACTCGCTCGCCCAGGGCGTCCCCGAGAACTGGCTCACGGCAGCCCTCGCCATGGCGTCGCTCCCCACCCTCCTCATCTTCATCGTGTTCCAGCGCAACATCATGAGCGGTCTCACCGCGGGCGGCCTCAAGGGCTGACCGCCCCCCGACCGCCCGCAGACCGCCCTCCCCGCACTCCGCCGCCGGCTCCACCCACCATGCCCCCGCTGCTCGACGGGGCCGGCGGCGGGATCCCACCTGCCCGAAAGGACCTCCCGTGGCAGCCCACGAAAGCGACCACGAAAGCGACGACTGGTGGCGCTCGGCCGCCATCTACCAGGTGTACGTACGCAGTTTCGCCGACGGTGACGGCGACGGCACCGGCGACCTCGCGGGCGTCCGGGCGAAACTGCCCTACCTCGCCGAACTGGGCGTCGACGCCCTGTGGTTCACCCCCTGGTACCTGTCCCCGCTCGCCGACGGCGGCTACGACGTGGCCGACTACCGCACCATCGACCCCGCCTTCGGCACCCTGGCCGAGGCCGAGAAACTCATCGTCGAGGCCCGCGCCCTCGGCATCCGTACCATCGTCGACATCGTGCCGAACCACATATCGGACCAGCACCCGTGGTTTCAGGCCGCCCTCGCCGCCGGACCCGGCAGCCCCGAGCGGGAACTCTTCCACTTCCGGCCCGGCCGCGGCGAGCACGGCGAACTCCCGCCCAACACCTGGCCGTCCCAGTTCGCGGGGGAGACCTGGACCCGCGTCGAGGACGGCGAGTGGTACCTCCACCTGTTCACCCCGCAGCAGCCCGACCTCAACTGGGCCCACCCCACCGTGCGCCGCGAACACGAGGACGTGCTGCGCTTCTGGTTCGAGCGGGGCGTGGCCGGCGTACGCATCGACTCGGCGGCCCTGCTCGCCAAAGACCCCGCCCTCGCCGATTTCGTCGAGGGCACCGACCGCCACCCCTACATCGACCGCGACGAACTCCACGACGTCTACCGCTCATGGCGCGCTGTCGCCGACGCGTACGGCGCGGTCTTCGTCGGCGAGGTGTGGCTGCCCGACAGTGAGCGCTTCGCCCGCTATCTGCGCCCCGACGAACTGCACACCGCCTTCAACTTCACCTTCCTGACCTGCCCGTGGGATCCGGCACGGCTGCGCGCCTCCATCGACGACACCCTCGCCGAGCACGCCCCGGTCGGCGCGCCCGCCACCTGGGTGCTCTGCAACCACGACGTGACCCGCACGGTCACCCGCTACGGCCGCGCCGACACCGCCTTCGACTTCGCCGCCAAACGCTTCGGCACCCCCACCGACCTGGCGCTCGGCACCCGCCGGGCCCGCGCCGCCGCCCTGCTCTCGCTGGCGCTGCCCGGTTCGGTCTACCTCTACCAGGGCGAGGAACTGGGCCTGCCCGAGGCCGACATCCCCCGCGATCGGATCCAGGACCCCATGCACTTCCGGTCCGGCGGCGTGGACCCGGGCCGTGACGGCTGCCGCGTGCCGCTGCCCTGGACGGCCGAGCCGTGGTCGACCCCCTGGCTTCCGCAGCCCGACGGCTGGGCCCGGTACGCCGCCGACCGCCAGGCCGGCGACCCCTCCTCGATGCTCGCCCTCTACCGCCGGGCGCTGCTGCTGCGCCGTACCCAACCCGGCTTCGGTGACGGCGAGTTGACCTGGCTCGAAGCACCGGAGGGGGTGCTCGCCTTCGCCCGTCAGGACGGGCTGTGCTGTGTGGTCAACCTCGGCGACACAGCGGTCCCGCTCCCCGCACACCGTTCGCTGCTGCTCGCGAGCGGCCCCCTCGCCGACGGGCTGCTCCCCAAGGACACGGCGGTCTGGCTGCGCGCCTGACCCCGTCCGCACCACCCCGCTCCTTCCGCGTCCCCATCCCCGCTCCCCCCACGAAAGAGGGTCTGTCATGCGCATGATCAGAGCCGCACGCGACGCCGTACGTCAGGAGCCACCGCCCCCACCGACGGGAGCGGAGGTGTCCGGCCAAGCAGGGCGGGCCGGACGCACCCTGCCCGCCGGCCGGGCCGCCGCCGCGGTCGCGGCGCTCGCCTGTGTCGTCGCGCTCGGCGCGGTGGGGCTCGGCTCCGGCGCCTCGGCGTCGGCCGCCGAATCCGCCCCGCTCTCGCCGCTCGCCGTGGCGGGACGCGGCGCGAGCGTGCCGTTCACCGAGCTGGAGGCGGAGGCCGCCGCAACCAACGGCACGGTGATCGGCCCGGACCGCACCTACACCTCGCTGCCCTCGGAGGCATCGGGCCGCAGCGCGGTGAAGCTGAGCGCGGCCGGTCAGTACGTCGAGTTCACCCTCACCAAGCCCGCCAACGCCGTCGACATCCGCTACAGCGTCCCGGACAACGCGGCCGGCACCGGCATCAGCGCGCCCGTGGAGCTGAGCACCGGCGGAGCCAAGCTGAAGGACCTCACCTTCACCTCCAAGTACGGCTGGTTCTACGGGAGTTACCCCTTCCAGAACCAGCCGGGCGACAAGCCGCACCACTTCTACGACGAGACCCGCACCCTGCTGGGCAAGACCCTGCCCGCCGGGTCGAAGGTCCGCGTCACCCTGCCCTCGACCAGCGCGACCCCGTGGGCCGTCGTCGACCTCGCCGACTTCGAACTCGTCCCGGACCCGGTGGCCCGCCCCGCGGGCTCCCTCTCCGTGACGGACTACGGCGCCGACGCGAGCGGCGCGGCCGACTCGACCTCCGCCTTCCAGCAGGCCGTCGACGCCGGCAAGGCCCAGGGCAAGGAGGTCTACATCCCGACCGGCACCTTCAAGCTCACCGACCACGTGGTGGTCGACCAGGTGACGCTGCGCGGGGCCGGCCCCTGGTACTCGGTGCTCACCGGCCGCAGCTCCACCGACCGCACCAGGGCCGCCGGGATCTACGGCAAGTACGTCTCCGGCGGCGGCTACAAAGGCGGGATACGCCCGTACGAGGCCGGCGGCCCGAGCCGCAACGTCACGCTCAAGGACTTCGCGCTGATCGGCGAGATCACCGAGCGTGTCGACGAGGACCAGGTCAACGGGATCGGCGGGGCGCTCAGCAACTCGACTGTCGACAACATATGGCTTCAGCACACCAAGGTCGGGGCGTGGATGGACGGCCCCATGGACGACTTCCACATCAAGAACAGCCGGATCCTGGACCAGACGGCGGACGGCGTCAACTTCCACTGGGGAGTGACCCATTCGTCGGTGGAGAACACCTTCCTGCGCAACACCGGTGACGACGGACTCGCCATGTGGTCGGACACCGTGACCGACGCCAACAACACGTTCAAGAACGACACCGTGGTGGCTCCGGTCCTCGCCAACAACATCGCGCTCTACGGCGGCAGGGACAACGCGGCGACCGACAACGTGGTCGCGGACACCGTGACCAACGGTGGCGGTCTGCACGTCGGCAACCGGTTCGACGGCGTCAACCCCGGCAGCGGCACCGACGTCCAGGGCACGATCACGCTCGCCCGCAACACCACGATCCGCGCGGGCAACGCGGACCTCGGCTGGCCGTTCCCGATCGGAGCCGTCTGGTTCGACTCCCGCAACAGCACCATGGACAAGGCGACCGTCAACGTCACCGACACCGACATCCTGGACAGCTCCTACGCGGCCATCCACTTCGTGTCCGGGACCACCAAGGGCGTCAACTTCAGCAACGTCAACATCGACGGCACCGGCACCTTCGCGCTCCAGTTCAACGACCCGGCCCAGCTGACCATGACCGGCGTCACCGCGAAGAACCTCGGCTTCTCCGAGCCGGTCTACAGCTGCCTCGGCGGCAATCTCGCGCTCACCCAGGGCGCCGGGAACTCTGGCTGGAACTCCAAGCTGCCCGCCACCTACTGCGGCGAGTGGCCGGCGCCCAACTACAACCACGGCGGCAGCACGACCCCTCCGAGCAGCCCGCCGCCCACCGGGCCCAGCTCGCCGCCGCCCAGCACCCCGCCCGCCGACCCCGACCTCGCCAAGGGCCGCCCGGTCGCCGAGACCTCGCACACCCAGGTCTACGACGCGGCCAAGGCCGTCGACGGCGACGCCAACACCTACTGGGAGAGCGCCAACAACGCCTTCCCGCAGTCGATCACCGTCGACCTCGGCTCGGTGCGCGGCGTCGGCTCACTGGTCCTGAAGCTGCCGCCCGCCACCGCGTGGGGCGCCCGCACCCAGACGCTCTCCGTACTCGGCAGCACCGACAACGGCTCCTACGGACAGCTCGTCGCGAGCCGCGGCTACACCTTCGACCCGGCCACCGGCAACAAGGCGACCCTCACCCTGCCGGCCGGCACCAGCACCCGCTACCTGCGCCTCACGGTGACCGCCAACACAGGCTGGCCGGCCGCGCAGATCAGCGAGTTCGAGGCGTACGCGCCCTGACGGGCCGGGCCCGGCCGGGGTGCTCAGCCGACGCTGTCGTACAGCTCCAGCGTCAGGTGGGCCACCCGGCCGGGATCGCGCAGCGAGGGGAAGTGGTCGCTGCCGGGCAGCCGGACAAGACGGGACCCCGGGATGCGGGCGGCCACCGCCTCGTTCGACCGGATCACCAGCGGGTGGTCGTGCTCGCCGAGCGCCACCAGGCACGGCACGCCGATCTCGCCGAGCCGGTCGAAGGCGTCCGGGTCCGGGATCTGATGGCCGAGGTTGTTGAACCACCCCGGGATCGCCGCGCGCAGCTGCGCGGCGGCCTCGGGGTCATCGCCCGTTCCGGCCGCGCCCCAGGTGCGCAGGCCCAAGGCGACGAGGGCCTCCATGTCACCCTTCTGGGCCAACGCTCCTATATCCGACAGGAGTTCGCCGGATTGCAGCGCGGGGTCGCCGGTGACGCCGGGGCAGAATAGGGCGAGTCCCGCCACGCGCTCGGGGGCATCGAGCGTGAAGCTGAGGGCGGTCGCGCCGCCCATGCTGGACCCGACGAGGACGGCGCGCTCCACCCCGAAGTGGTCGAGCACGGTGAGCAGGTCGCCGGCGGGTGTGTACTGCTCGGTGGGCGCGGGGGAGCGCCCGAATCCCCGCACGTCGTAGCGGATGACGCGGTGGCGCTCGGAGAGCGGCGGCACGATCGCGTCCCATACGGCGGAGGCGGAGACCCCCGGGTGCAGCAGCACCAGCGGGATGCCCTCGCCGCCGGTGTCCTCGGCCCACACCTCGCCGCCCTTGACCGGCACGTTCAGTTCCATGGGGCAAGTCTGTCGGGTCGGCGCCGCCCAGGCCAAGTTGCCTGGCGGCCAAGCGTGTTCAGACCGCGCCGGACCGGTCAGGAGGGCAGGGGGCGCGGCGGGCGGGGGCCCGTGTAGTGGCCGCTCGGGCGCAGCCGGAGCGGACGTTCCGCGTACTCCTCCAGGGCGTGGGCGATCCAGCCGGCCGTGCGGGCCACGGCGAACACGGTCTCGCCGGCCTCGGCGGGCATGCCGAACGCGACGCTCAGCACGGCGAGCGCCAGATCGACGTTGGCGTGCAGCGCGGTGTGCCGGGCCGTGGTCTCGACGACGTCGCGCGCCGCGGCGAGCGCGTCGGCGGCCCGCGGCACCGTGGCGAGCAGCGCGAACAGGGCCTCGGCGCGCGGGTCTTCACCCGCGTACAGCTGGTGGCCGAGGCCCGGCACGCGCCGTCCCGAGCGCAGATGGTCGGCGACGACCGGGGCCGCGCCGCCGCGTTCGAGCACCTCGGCGAGGGTGCGGTGGGCGAGCCCGCTCGCGGCGCCGTGCAGCGGCCCCTCCAGGGCGCCGAGCCCGGCGGACACGACGGCGTACGGATGGGCGCGGGCGGATGCGGCGACCCGGGCGGCGAGCGTGGAGGCGGCCAGGTCGTGGTCGATGAGCAGCGCGAGTGCCGTGTCCAGCAAGCGAACTGACTGCTCGTCAGGAGCCAGCGGTGTCAGGCGCTGCCACAGCTGCCGTGCCGTGCGGCCCTCGACGGGGCGCCGTGCGTCGGCCGTCGGCAGGGCGCCGACCAGGGTCGGGATCAGGGTGCGGGCGCAGCCGAGCACCGCCGCGGGGGAGAGGTCGAAGCGCAGCGGGTCGGCCGCCGAGACCGCGACGGCGGCGGCCCGCAGCCGGTCCATGGCGCCGCTGTGCGCGGGCAGCGCCGCGACGGCGCGGCGGGCCGCCTCCAGGAACTGCGGGGGCGCGGTGAAGTGCGTTCCATGCGCCGGCTCTCCGGTCCACACCCACTCCGCGACCGCTTCGAAGCCGTAGGCGGCGGCCAGGTCGACCGCGTCGACGCCGCGGTAGTAGTAGCGGTCCTTGTCGATCAGGGTGAGGGCGGTGCGGAAGGCCAGGTCTCCGCCCGAGGTGCTCGCGGCCGGCTCCCGGCGGGCGCCGCGCCGGGCGAGCGCCTCGATCTCCCGCGCGTCGAAGGTGGAGCCCCGGCCGCCCGGCGCGCGCTCGCTGCTGAGCTGCCCCCGGCTGACGTACGCGTAGACCGTCTCGGGCTTCACGCCGAGCCGCTGTGCCGCCTCGCGCGTGGTGAGCCGCTCCTGATCCGTCATGGGGTCACCGTATCCATCGTGATGATGTTGATTCAATCAACATTGACACCTTCGAACTCAATCATAGACAGTCAAGTCAACATGAGGAACAGCAAGAAGACCAGCAAGAGGAACTGAAGGAGGCAGCCACATGGCCGGCACCACCACCGCCCCCACCGCGGTACCCCGCGGGCTCGCGGGCGTCGTCGTCACGGACACCGAACTCGGCGACGTCCGGGGCCGCGAGGGCTTCTACCACTACCGCCAGTACTCGGCCGTCGAGCTCGCCCAGAGCCGTACCTTCGAGGACGTCTGGCACCTGATGTTCCACGGCGCGCTGCCCGACACCGCCGAGCGCGCCGCCTTCACCGCCCGCACCGCCCGGCTGCGCCACCTGCCCGACGGCGTACGCGCGGCACTGCCGGGCATCGCCCGCACCGGGGCCTCCTCCGGTCCACTCGCCGGGCTGCGCACCGCGCTCTCCCTGCTGGGCGCGGCCAAGGGCTTCCGGCCGGTGTACGACCTGGCCGCCGGGGAGCGCGCCGACGACGCGCTCGCCGCGTGCGCCGCCGTCCCCACCCTCCTGACCGCCCTGTACCGGCTCGGCCAGGGACTCGAACCGGTCGAACCCCGCGACGACCTGCCCTACGCCGCCAACTACCTCTACATGCTGACCGGTTCGGAGCCCGAGCCCGAGCGCGCCCGCGCCGTCGAGCGGTATCTGATCTCCACCGTGGACCACGGTTTCAACGCCTCCACCTTCACCGCCCGCGTCGTCGCGTCCACCGGCGCCGACGTCGCCGCGAGCCTGGTCGCCGCCGTCGGCGCGCTCTCCGGCCCGCTGCACGGCGGCGCCCCCAGCCGCGCCCTGGACACCCTGGACGCGATCGGCACCCCGGACCGCATCGACGGCTGGATCCGCGAACGCGTCCTGGCCGGGGAACGGATCATGGGGTTCGGACACCCCGTCTACCGCACCGAGGACCCGCGGTCACGCATGCTGCGCGGGATCGCCGAGGGGTTCGGGGGGCCGCTCGTCTCGTTCGCCGTCGAGGTGGAGCGCCGGGTCGAGGCGATCCTGGCCGAGCTCAAGCCCGGCCGTGAGCTGCACACCAATGTGGAGTTCTACGCCGGCGTGGTCATGGAACTGTGCGGGCTGCCGCGCGCCATGTTCACGCCCACCTTCTGTGCCGCCCGGGTCGTCGGCTGGAGCGCCAATATCCTGGAGCAGTCGGCGGACTCGAAGATCATTCGACCGGCGGCCCGCTATGTGGGCCCGCCCCCGCCGCAGCCCGTACCCGCAATCTGAGAAAGGCCGCCGGTGGACAGCGCGAGCAAGCAGATCCCCGTCATCGTCCTCGCGGGCTTCCTCGGCTCCGGCAAGACCACCCTGCTCAACCATCTGCTCCGGGCCGGCCGCGGCACCCGGATCGGGGTCGTCGTCAACGACTTCGGCTCCATCGAGATCGACGCCATGACGGTGGCGGGCCAGCTCGGCGACTCCACCGTCTCGCTCGGCAACGGCTGCCTGTGCTGCGCGGTCGACGCGAGCGAACTCGACGTCTACCTGGACCGGCTCGCCCGGCCCGCCGCCCGCCTCGATGTCATCGTCATCGAGGCGAGCGGCCTCGCCGAGCCACAGGAGCTGGTGAAGATGGTGCTCGCAGGGGAGAACCCGCGGACCGTGTACGGGGGCCTGGTCGAGGTCGTCGACGCGGCGGAGTACGACACCACCCGCGACAGGCACCCCGAGATCGAGCGTCATCTGGCCGTCGCCGACCTGGTGGTGCTCAACAAGACCGACCGGGTCGACGCGGCGGCCATCGCCCGGCTGCGTACCACTCTGCCGGGAACGTGCGCGGTCGTCGAGTCCACGTACGGCCGGGTCGACCCGGAGCTCTTCTTCGACACGCGGCCCCGCACCGAACGGGTCGGCCAGCTCGCCTTCGAGGACCTCCTGGACGACGAGGCGCCCGGATGCGGCGAGGACCACGAGCACCACGCCGGGTGCCACGGGCACGGCGCGCATCTGCACGCCGGGTACGCATCCCTCGCCTTCACCTCGGAGGTGCCCCTGGACCCGCGCCGCCTGATGGCCTTCCTCGACACCCGGCCCGAGGGCCTCTACCGCATCAAGGGGTTCGTCGACTTCGGGGCGGCCGACCCCCGGAACCGGTACAGCCTGCACGCCGTCGGCCGCTTCCTGCGCTTCTACCCCGAGCCGTGGCCGCCCGGGCCGGACCGCCGCACCGAACTCGTCCTCATCGGCGCGGGCATCGACGCCTCAGCGCTCGACGAGCAGCTCGCCGGGTGCGTGGCCGCGACCACGGACGGGCCCCCGCCCGAGGAGGCGATGTGGGGCGTCCTGCGCTACGTTCCCGAGCCGGAGCGGGAGCCGCAGGACACGGTCCGGGACACGGACGAGGCCGGGGAGTTCGATGAACTCCCCGGCCCCATCGGCTAGTTGATGCCTCCGGCCCCGTTACGAGGCCGGGCCCGCCAGGATCGCCACGGGGGAGACCAGCGGTGTGCCCGAACCGTCACGGCGCGGGTCGAGCTCCGGGAGCTGCGCCGGGGCGCCGTTGGCCTGGGCGGCGCGCACCGGGGCCGGGCCGGCCCAGGCGAGCACCAGCTTGTCCTCACCCCTCAGGAACCGCTGACAGCGCACCCCGCCGGTGGCCCGGCCCTTGCGCGGATACTGGTCGAAGGGGGTCAGCTTCGCGGAGACCGCCGCATCGCCAAGGAGCGTCGCCCCCGAGCCCGCCACCGAGAACACCGCCGCGTCGCCCGCCGGGTCGACCACCGTGAACGAGATGACCTTGGCGCCGTCGGCCAGCTTGATGCCGGCCATGCCGCCCGCCGGCCGCCCCTGCGGGCGCACCTGGCTCGCCTGGTAGCGAAGGAGCTGGGCGTCGTCGGTGATGAAGACCAGGTCCTCCTCGCCGGTGCGCAACTCGGCCGCGCCCACGATCCGGTCACCGTCCTTGAGGGTGATGACCTCCAACTCGTCCTTGTTGGACGGGTAGTCGGGCACCACGCGCTTGACGACGCCCTGCTCGGTCCCGATCGCGAGCCCCGGTGACGACTCGTCGAGCGTGGTCAGGCACACCACCGTCTCGTCCGGCTCCAGCGAGGAGAGGAACTCCGAGATCGGGGCGCCGCCCGACAGGTTGGGCGCGGACGCCGTGTCCGGGAGCTGCGGCAGGTCGATCACCGCCAGCCTGAGCAGCCGTCCGGTGGACGTCACCACGCCCACATCGCCGCGCTGGGTCGCCGGCACCGCCGAGACGATCACATCGTGCTTGACCCGCTTGTCGTCCTCGCCCGGCACGAACGGCTCGCCATGGGCGGTACGCGCCAGCAGGCCCGTCGAGGAGAGCAGCACCCGGCACGGGTCGTCCGCGACCTCCAGGGCGACGGCCGAGACCGGGGCGCCCGCCGACTCCAGCAGGACCGTGCGCCGGTCGGTGCTGAACTTCTTCGCCACCGCGGCCAGTTCGGCCGAGACGAGCTTGCGCAGCTCGCCGTCCGAGTCGAGGATCCCGGTCAGCTCGTCGATCTCGCCGGTCAGCCGGTCGCGCTCGCTCTCCAGCTCGATCCGGTCGAACTTGGTGAGCCGGCGCAGCGGGGTGTCCAGGATGTACTGCGTCTGGATCTCGCTCAGCGAGAAGTGCTCGATGAGCCGCTGCTTCGCCTGCGCCGAGTTGTCACTCGACCGGATGATCCTGATGACCTCGTCGATGTCGACGAGCGCCACCAGCAGACCCTCGACCAGATGCAGCCGGTCGCGGCGCTTGGTGCGGCGGAACTCGCTGCGCCGGCGCACCACGGTGAAGCGGTGGTCGAGGTAGACCTCAAGGAGCTCCTTGAGACCCAGCGTCAGCGGCTGGCCGTCCACCAGGGCCACGTTGTTGATGCCGAAGGACTCCTCCATCGGCGTCAGCTTGTAGAGCTGCTCCAGAACGGCCTCCGGGACGAAGCCGTTCTTGACCTCGATGACCAGACGCAGGCCGTGCGAACGGTCGGTCAGGTCCTTCACATCGGCGATGCCCTGGAGCTTCTTCGAGCCGACCAGGTCCTTGATCTTGGAGATGACCTTCTCCGGGCCGACCGTGAACGGCAGCTCGGTGACGACCAGGCCCTTGCGGCGCGCCGTCACGTTCTCCACCGAGACCGTGGCCCGGATCTTGAAGGTGCCGCGCCCCGACTCGTACGCGTCCTTGATGCCCTGAAGGCCCACGATCCGCCCGCCCGTCGGCAGGTCGGGACCGGGCACGAAGCGCATCAGCGCCTCCAGGTCCGCCTGCGGATGCCGGATCAGATGGCGGGCCGCGGCGATGACCTCGCCCAGGTTGTGCGGCGGCATATTGGTCGCCATACCGACCGCGATCCCGGACGACCCGTTGACCAGCAGGTTCGGATAGGCGGCCGGCAGCGCGACCGGCTCCTGCTCCTGACCGTCGTAGTTGGAGGCGAAATCGACGGTGTCCTCGTCGATCGACTCCGTCATCAGCGAGGTGGCGTCCGCCATCTTGCACTCGGTGTACCGCATCGCGGCCGGCGGATCGTCGTTGCCGAGCGAACCGAAGTTGCCGTGCCCGTTGACCAGGGGCAGGCGCATCGAGAACGGCTGCGCCATGCGCACCAGGGCGTCGTAGATCGAGGCGTCGCCGTGCGGGTGCAGCTTGCCCATCACCTCGCCCACGACGCGGGCGCACTTCACATAGCCGCGGTCCGGGCGCAGGCCCATCTCGTTCATCTGGTAGACGATGCGGCGCTGGACGGGCTTCATCCCGTCCCGCGCGTCCGGCAGGGCCCGCGAGTAGATCACGGAGTACGCGTACTCGAGGAAGGAGCCCTGCATCTCGTCGACGACGTCGATGTCGAGGATCCGCTCCTCGAAGTCGTCGGGCGGCGGCGGGGTCTTCGTGCTGCGGCGGGCCATCGCGGCTGCTGCTCCTTCACGTACCGGATCGGATCTGGATCCGACCATTGTGGACCGTCCCACTGACAACGCCGACCGCGACCCGGGAACTTCGCCAGGTGCCCACGCGCTTGCATACAGTGGCAGGACTTCTTCATCCAGGACTTCTTCACCCAGGACTTCTTCACCCAGGTAGGACTTCCTCCGCCAGTACTCCACACTGCGGTACTGCACATCGCGAACGAAGGGACGTACATGCCCATGGGTCACACGGCCACAGCGCAGGCCGGCTCCGGCGGCCTGACAGCGACGGAGCACCGACTGGCCAACGGCCTGCGCGTGGTGCTCTCCGAGGACCACCTGACCCCGGTCGCCGCGGTGTGCCTCTGGTACGACGTGGGCTCGCGCCACGAGGTCAAGGGCCGCACCGGTCTCGCCCACCTCTTCGAGCACCTCATGTTCCAGGGCTCCCGGCAGGTGCACGGCAACGGCCACTTCGAGCTGGTGCAGGGGGCCGGCGGCTCGCTGAACGGCACCACCAGCTTCGAGCGCACCAACTACTTCGAGACCATGCCCGCCCACCAGGTGGAGCTCGCGCTCTGGCTGGAGGCCGACCGCATGGGCTCGCTGCTGGCCGCCCTCGACGAGGAGTCGATGGACAACCAGCGCGACGTCGTCAAGAACGAGCGCCGCCAGCGCTACGACAACGTGCCCTACGGCACCGCCTTCGAGAAGCTCACCGCCCTCGCCTACCCGGAGGGCCACCCCTACCACCACACCCCGATCGGCTCGATGGCCGACCTGGACGCGGCGACCCTCGACGACGCGCGGCAGTTCTTCCGCACGTACTACGCGCCCAACAACGCGGTGCTGTCGGTGGTCGGCGACATCGACCCCGAGCAGACGCTGGCCTGGGTGGAGAAGTACTTCGGCTCCATCCCCTCGCACGACGGCAAGCAGCCGCCCCGCGACGGCGCCCTGCCCGGCACCATCGGCGGTCAGCTGCGCGAGGTCGTCGAGGAGGACGTGCCGGCGCGCGCCCTGATGGCCGCCTACCGGCTGCCCCACGACGGCACCCGCGAGGCCGACGCCGCGGACCTGGCGCTGACCGTCCTCGGCGGCGGCGAGTCCTCCCGCCTCCACAACCGTCTGGTCCGCCGTGACCGCACCGCGGTCGCCGCCGGCTTCGGCCTGCTGCGGCTCGCCGGCGCCCCCTCGCTCGGCTGGCTCGACGTCAAGACCTCCGCCGGCGTCGAGGTCCCCGACATCGAGGCCGCCGTCGACGAGGAGCTCGCGCGGTTCGCCGCCGAGGGCCCGACCGACGAGGAGATGGAGCGCGCGCAGGCCCAGTTGGAGCGCGAATGGCTCGACCGGCTCGGCACCGTCGCCGGCCGCGCCGACGAACTGTGCCGCTACGCCGTCCTGTTCGGCGACCCGCAGCTCGCCCTGACCGCCGTCGACCGCGTCCTGGAGATCACCGCGGACGAGGTCAAGGCGATCGCCGCCGCGACGCTGCGCCCCGACAACCGGGCGGTCCTGGTGTACGAGCCCACCGCGGCACCCGAGGCAGGCAACGAAGAGGAAGAGGCGGGCCAGTGACGGACGCTGTCGTGACCATGGAGTTCCACCCGCAGCCCACCGCGGGCTCCGCCAAGCCGTGGGCCTTCCCGGCGCCCGAGCGCGGCACGCTCGACAACGGCCTGACGGTGCTGCGCTGCGACCGCCCCGGCCAGCAGGTCGTCGCCGTCGAGATCTTCCTCGCGGCGCCGCTCGACGCCGAGCCCGAGGGCCTCGACGGCGTTGCCACGATCATGGCGCGCGCCCTGACCGAGGGCACCGACAAGCACTCGGCCGAGGAGTTCGCCGCGGAGCTTGAGCGGTGCGGGGCCACCCTCGACGCGCACGCCGACCACCCCGGCGTCCGGGTCTCCCTCGAAGTGCCGGTCTCGCGGCTGCCCAAGGCGCTCTCGCTGCTCGCCGAGGCGCTGCGGGCCCCCGCGTTCGCCGAGTCCGAGATCGAGCGCCTCGTGGCCAACCGGCTCGACGAGATCCCGCACGAGCAGGCCAATCCGGCCCGGCGCGCCGCCAAGCAGCTCTCCAAGGAGCTGTTCCCGGCCACCGCGCGGATGTCCCGCCCCCGCCAGGGCACCGAAGAGACCGTCGCGGCGATCGACGCGGCCGCGGTGCGCGCCTTCTACGAGGCGTACGTGCGGCCCGCGACGGCCGTCGCCGTCATCGTCGGCGACCTGTCGGGCACCGACCTCGACGCGATCCTCGCGGACACCCTGGGCGCCTGGACCGGCACCACCGCGAAGGCCCGTCCCGTCCCGCCGATCACCGCCGACGACACCGGCCGGGTCGTCATCGTGGACCGCCCCGGCGCCGTCCAGACCCAGCTGCTCATCGGCCGTATCGGCGCCGACCGCCACGACCGCGTGTGGGCGGCCCAGGTGCTCGGCACGTACTGCCTGGGCGGCACCCTCACCTCGCGCCTGGACCGCGTCCTGCGCGAGGAGAAGGGCTACACCTACGGCGTGCGCTCCTTCGGCCAGGTGCTGCGCTCGGGGCCGGACGGCGGCGCCGCGATGCTCGCCATCAGCGGCTCGGTCGACACCCCCAACACCGGGCCCGCCCTCGACGACCTGTGGAAGGTGCTGCGCAAGCTCGCCGCCGAGGGTCTGACGGACGCCGAGCGCGAGAGCGCCGTACAGAACCTGGTGGGGGTCGCGCCCCTCAAGTACGAGACGGCGGCCGCGGTCGCCGCGACCCTCGCCGACCAGGTCGAGCAGTTCCTGCCGGACGACTACCAGGCGCAGTTGTACGCACAGCTCGCCGAGACCGGCACCGTGGAGGCGACGGCGGCCGTCGTCAACGCCTTCCCCGCCGACCGGCTCGTCACGGTCCTCGTGGGCGACGCGGCCCAGATCGAGGAGCCCGTGCGGGCGCTCGGCATCGGTGAAGTGAGCGTCGTCACAGGCTGATTGACACGTCTTTGGGCCCCGGACCCCCGGGGCATACGGGACCCCGGTGGCGGCTGCGCCCCCGGGGTCTCCCCATATGTCCGGTTTATTGCAGAGGTTGCCTGTCTGGCGTGTGGCGTGCGCAACAAAAACCTGTGTCTGTTTGGTGATTGAAAGATCAGCCGTCTAGCGTCAACCGCGCTGTCCGTCACCACCCGTCGCAGCCGCGGCACCGGACAGTGATCGCCGAGTCCCCGTATGGCGCGAGCCTGGGGAGCCGGGGACCCACTCAGTCCCTGGGGTGAATCGGACGCCTCCGCCCGCGGAGGAGCCCGTAGGAGACCTTCCTGCTCCGAACCCGTCAGCTAACCCGGTAGGCGAGATGGAAGGAAAGGACACCGCCACTCCATGGCGTTCACCCGTGCCACCGGGAAACACCGCGCGCCCAGCCGGATGACGCGCCGCAGCGCGAACATCGCGGGCATCGCCACCCTCGCCACCGCCGGAGTCGTAGGCACCCTCGCCTCCCCGGCCGTCGCCGCCCCGAGCACCACCACCGACACCGGCCTGACTCAGGCCATCGTCATCGGCGACACCCTCGCCGACCAGCTGGACGCCCAGGCCGACGCGCAGAAGCAGGCCGCCGCGAAGGCCAAGGCGAAGGCGGAGGCCGAGGCGGAGGCCAAGCGCAAGGCCGAGCAGCGCGCCCAGGAGGCACGCGAGGCCAAGGAGCGCGCGGCGCGCGAGGCGGAGCGCAAGCGGCTCAACACCTTCGTCGCCCCCATAGCCAACAGCTATGTGTCCACGGGCTACAAGACCGGCGGATCGCTGTGGTCCTCCGGCAGCCACACCGGTATCGACTTCCACGCGGGCATCGGCACCCCGGTGCACGCGGTGGGCATGGGCACCGTCGTCGAGGCCGGCCCGGGCGGCGCGTACGGCAACAACATCGTGATCAAGATGCACGACGGCACGTACACGCAGTACGGCCACCTCTCGGTCATCCAGGTCTCCGTCGGTCAGTCCGTGGAGCCGGGCACCCAGATCGCCCTCTCGGGCAACACCGGCAACACCACGGGCCCGCACCTGCACTTCGAGGCCCGCACCGGCCCGGAGTACGGCTCGGACATCGACCCGGTCGCCTATCTGCGCTCGCACGGCGTGACCGTCTGAGGCGTCCCGCCGACCCCCGCGCACACCGAAGACCCCTGGCTCCGCGCCGGGGGTCTTCGCCGTTGGCCCGCCGGCCCGTTGGCCGAAAGGCGTTCCCGCGCGCCGCCCGTCACCCGGACGTAACAGGCCTGCCCTACAGTCCCCGGACGGCCGCCGACGAGGCGCTGCCCAGCCGCTTTCGGCGACGATCCCAGAGGAGGTCCGGCGTGCGGGTTCCGGCGCGTTCCATCGTCACGGCTCTGCGCGGTGACATCGTCTCGGGTGTCTTCGCGCCCGGCGCCCGGCTCGCCGAGGAGGCCCTCGCGCGCCGTTACGGGGTCTCCCGCGTCCCGGTCCGCGAGGCGCTGCGCACCCTGGAGTCCGAGGGGTTCGTCACCACCCGCCGGCACGTCGGCGCCTGTGTCGCCGAACTCGGCGACCAGGAGGCCGCCGACCTCCTCGAACTGCGCCTGCTCCTGGAGCCGTTGGCCGCGGCCCGCGCCGCCCAACGGCACGAAGAGGCCCATCTCCGGGTACTGCGCGGCCTGGTGAGGCTGGGTCAGGAACGGGCAGGGCGCAGCCGGGGCGAGGACGCGCGCTCACTGTGGGGCTGGTTCCACGAGACGCTGGCCCAGGCCTCCGCGAGCCCCGGCCTGATCGCGCTGCTCACACAGGTGCGGCACAAGGTGGACTGGATGTACGTGACCGACCCGCCGGAGCGCCCGGCCGAGGCCTGGGCCGAACTCGGCGCGATCACCGACGCGGTGGCACGCGGCGACGCCCAACGCGCCCGCGCACTCACCGCCCAGCACGCCGAGCGCACCTTTCCGGCCCATCGGCTGCGCAGCCCCGATGCGGTGAGCACCCCGCAACGCGCCGTCAACACGGCGGGTGCGCGCGCGTAACGGGGGTGCCGCGCAGGCAGGGGCGACGCAGGTGCGGCTGCCGGGACCGGAGCGTGCGGGGGGACCCGCGGACAGACAAAAGGACCGCCGGGCCCGCATCCGGGTCCCGCGGTCCTCCGGTGTGACGTCGACCGGGTCAGACGGTCTCGGGGAGCTCCTCGAGACCCTCCGCGACCAGCTTGGCCAGACGGTCGAGCGCGGCGTCCGCGCCCTCGGCGTCGGAGGCCAGCACGATCTCCTCGCCGCCCTGCGCACCCAGGCCGAGCACCGCGAGCATGGACGCGGCGTTGACCGGGTTGCCGTCGGCCTTGGAGATCGTCATGGGGACTCCGGCGGCCGTGGCGGCACGGACGAAGATGGACGCGGGGCGGGCGTGCAGGCCCTCGGCCCAGCCGACGTTGACGCGGCGCTCAGCCATGGTGTTGCCCTTCGAAATCTCTGACGGTTGTCTAGACCAGTCTCTCATGGGGTGTGCGGTGCTCCTACCGACCTTAGGCCCGGGTGTGCCGCCGATCGGCCCTTGCCACTTTCCCCCGCCCCGTACGGCCCCGCGACCCGTACGCTTTCCGTATGACGACGGCGTCCGACCCCGCGTACCCCGCCCACTGGGAGGCCGACGTGGTGCTCCGCGACGGCGGCACCGCGCGCATCAGGCCCATCAACGCCGAGGACGCCGACCGGCTCGTCTCCTTCTACGAGCTGGTCTCGGACGAGTCGAAGTACTACCGCTTCTTCGCGCCCTACCCGCGCCTGTCCGCCAAGGACGTCCACCGCTTCACCCATCACGACTACGTCGACCGGGTCGGGCTGGCGGCGACCGTCGGCGGCGAGTTCATCGCGACCGTCCGCTACGACCGGATCAACGCCCAGGGCCGGCCGGCCTCCGCACCCGCCGACGAGGCCGAGGTCGCCTTCCTCGTCCAGGACGCTCATCAGGGCCGGGGCGTCGCCTCCACCCTGCTCGAACACATCGCGGCCGTCGCCCGCGAGCGCGGCATCCGGCGGTTCGCGGCCGAGGTGCTGCCCGCCAACAGCAAGATGATCAAGGTGTTCACGGACGCCGGCTACCAGCAGAAGCGCTCCTTCGAGGACGGCTCGGTCCATCTCACCCTCGATCTGGAACCCACCGCCGAGTCGCTCGCCGTGCAGCGCGCCCGTGAGCACCGCGCCGAGGCGCGCTCCGTGCAGCGGCTGCTCGCGCCCGGCTCGGTCGCGGTCATCGGCGCCGGCCGCGCCCCCGGCGGTGTCGGCCGCGCGGTGCTGCGCAACCTCCTGGACGCGGGCTTCACGGGCCGCGTCCACGCCGTGAACCACGCGCTCACCGCGGAGCAGCGCGAACTCGACGGTGTCCCCGCCGTCCCCTCCGTCGGCGCGATCGGCGAACCGGTCGACCTCGCGATCATCGCGGTGCCCGCCGAGCGGGTGCCGCAGGCCGTCGCCGACTGCGGCGAACACGGCGTCCAGGGCCTGGTGGTCCTGTCGGCCGACTACGCGGAGAGCGGCCCGCGGGGCAGGGAGCGCCAGCGCGCCCTGGTGCGCCAGGCCCGTTCGTACGGGATGCGTCTGATCGGCCCCAACGCGTTCGGGATCATCAACACCGCGGCCGGCGTCCGCCTGAACGCCTCGCTCGCCCCGGAGGCGCCGCCCGCCGGCCGCATCGGCCTGTTCACCCAGTCCGGCGCGATCGGCATCGCCCTCCTGTCCGGGCTCTACCGGCGTGGTGCGGGCCTGTCCACGTTCATCTCGTCGGGCAACCGGGCCGACGTCTCGGGCAATGACTTCCTCCAGTACTGGTACGAGGACCCCGACACCGATGTCGTGCTGCTCTACCTCGAATCCATCGGCAATCCGCGCAAGTTCACCCGTCTCGCCCGCCGTACGGCCGCGGCCAAGCCCGTCGTGGTGGTCAAGGGCGCCCGGCACAGCGGCACCACCCCGCCGGGCCACGCGGTGCCGGTGACCCGGGTGCCGGACGCCACGGTCTCGGCGCTGCTGCGTCAGGCCGGCGTCATCCTGGTGGGCACGGTCACCGAACTCGTCGACGCCGGCCTGCTCCTCGCGAGCCAGCCGCTGCCGGCCGGGCCGCGCGTGGCGATCCTCGGCAACTCCGAATCGCTCGGCCTCCTGACGTACGACGCCTGTCTGACCGAGGGGTTGCGTCCACGCAGGCCGCTCGACCTGACGACGGCGGCGACCCCGGCCGACTTCCGCACGGCGCTGGCTGCCGCGCTGGCCGACAACAGGTGCGACGCGGTCGTGGTGACCGCCATTCCCTGGGTCGGCGAGAGCGGAGCGCTGGAGTCCGGCGACGGCCGGGTCCTGGCCGACGCCCTGCGCGAGGCCGCCGCCACGGCTCCGGCGAAGCCGGTCGCGGTGGTCCACGTGGAGATCGGCGGCCTCGCGGAGGCCCTGTCGGCGGCCACCCGCACGGCCCCCCGCCCCGCCGGCCCGATCGAACCGTCCCCCCAGCCCACGGCATACGCGACCTCGCCGAGCCCCGCTACAGCACGGCCCGGCACCCCCACCGGCAGTCAGTCGGAAAGCGGCCCGGCGCGCGCCCCGGCCACCCCCGCCGCGGCGCAGCCAATCCCCGCCTACCCCGCCGCCGAGCGAGCCGTACGGGCCCTCGCCGAAGCCGTGCGCTACGCCGAGTGGCGGCGCGCGGCGGCCGACCCCGGCAAGGTGGGGGAGTACGACGACATCGACGAGACCGGGGCCGCCGCGCTGATCGAGCGCCTGCTCGGGCCGGACCCCGACCCCCGCGGCACCACCCTGGCCGCCGCGGACGGCGAGGAGCTGATGGCCCGGTACGGCATCGCGGTGCACCCCACGCTGCCCGCGCCGGACGTGGCCCACGCCGTCGAGGCCGCAGGCCGCCTCGGCTACCCCGTCGCCCTCAAGACCACCGCCCCGCACCTGCGCCACCGCCCCGACCTCGGCGGCGTCCGCCTCGACCTCGCCGACGAACACCAACTCGCCCGTGCATATGCCGAATTGACGGCCACGCTCGGCAAGCCGGAAGAGCTGGCTCCGGTCGTGCAGGCCATGGTCCCGCGCGGCGTGGACACCGTCGTACGCGCCTCGATCGACTCCGCGGTCGGCGCGGTGCTCTCGTTCGGCCTTGCCGGAGCCGCGTCCGAGCTCCTCGGCGACACCTCCCACCGGCTCATCCCGGCCACCGACCGTGACGCGGCCGAGCTGCTCAGAACCATCAGGACGGCGCCGCTCCTGTTCGGGTGGCGCGGCTCCGCGCCCGTCGACACCGCGGCCCTCGAAGAGCTGCTGCTGCGGGTGGGGCGGCTGGTCGACGACCACCCCGAGGTGGTCGCCGTCGGCCTTGAGCCCGTCATCGTCGCCCAGCAGGGCCTCGCGGTGCTCGGCGCGACGGTCCGTCTCGCCCCCGCCCCGGCCCTCGGCGATCTCGGTCCCAGGCGTCTGCCCAGCTACTGAGAGCCCGCGCCGGGCCACCGGCCCCCTGCGGCCCCTTAAGATGGACCCCATGGCGAAGACCGGTACGACGACCCAAGGGCTCCGCGCGGCGATCGAGCGCAGCGGCTACTACCCGGCCCTGGTGGCCGAGGCGGTGGAGGCCGCAGTCGGCGGGGAGCCGATCGCGTCGTACCTGGTGCACCAGGAAACCACCTTCGACGCCAACGAGGTACGCCGCCATGTGACGGTCCTCGTGCTCACGGACAACCGTTTCATCGTCAGCCACACCGACGAGCAGAACGCCGACACCAGCTCCCCGACGCCGTACGCGACGACCTCGACGGAGTCCGTGAAGCTCGCCCGGATCTCGTCCGTCGTGGTGAGCCGTGTCGTCGCCAACCCCGAGTCGTACACCCCGGGCACCCTGCCCCGCGAGGTCGTCCTCACCATCGGCTGGGGCGCGGTCTCCCGGCTCGACCTGGAGCCCGCCGCCTGCGGCGACCCCAACTGTGACGCCGACCACGGATACACCGGCAACTCCACCGCCGACGACCTGAGCCTGCGGGTCAGCGAGGCGGGTGACGGCCCCGACACCGTCCGCCAGACCCTGGCCTTCGCCCAGGCGCTGTCCGAGGCGACCGCGGCGACCGGCCGCTGATGGCCCAGCCCGCCTGGCAGGATCCCGAACCCCTCGCCCTCGACACCGCGCCCGTCCCCGAGTACGGCACCGGATCGCTCGCCGATCTGCTGCCCACCCTCGTGGCCGGCCAGGGCGTACCCGGATTCGAGCAGCGCATCGCCGAGCTCACGCCCGCCGACCGCAACTGTGTCTTCCTCATCGACGGCCTCGGCTGGGAGCAGATCAGGGCCCACCCCGACGAGGCGCCTTATCTGCACGCCCTGCTCCCCACCTCGCGGGGCGGCACCGGGCGGCCGATAACCGCGGGATTCCCCGCGACCACCGCGACCTCGCTCGCCTCGGTCGGCACCGGGCTCGCCCCCGGCGAGCACGGGCTGCCCGGCTACACCGTGCGCGACCCGGACGCCGGCGAGCTGATGAACCAGCTCCGCTGGAAGCCCTGGACCGACCCGCACGTCTGGCAGCCGTACCCCACCGTCTTCCACCTCGCCGACCAGGCCGGTGTGCACACCGCGCAGGTCTCCGCGCCGGACTTCCAGCACACCCCGCTCACCAAGATCGCACTGAGCGGCGGCACCTTCCGCGGCAAGCTCTCCGGCGAGGACCGCATGGACCTCGCAGCGGCCCAACTCGCCGCCGGAGACCGCTCGTTGGTCTACACGTACTACTCCGAGGTCGACGGCAAGGGTCACCGCTTCGGCGTCGACTCGGACGCCTGGCGCGGCCAGCTGATGTACGTCGACCGGCTCGCCCAGCGCCTCGCCGAACAGCTCCCGCCCCGCGCGGCCCTCTACATCACCGCCGACCACGGCATGATCGACATCCCCTTCGACGAACAGTCCCGCATCGACTTCGACGAGGACTGGGAGCTGCGGGCCGGTGTCGCCCTGCTCGGCGGCGAGGGCCGGGCCCGCCATGTGTACGCGGTGCCGGGCGCCCAGGCGGACGTGCTGACCTGCTGGCGCGAGGTGCTCGGCGAGCAGTTCTGGGTGGCGGGCCGCGACGAGGCGATCGCCGCGGGCTGGTTCGGTCCCCGGATCGACGAGCGGGTGTACGGCCGGATCGGCGACGTGGTGGCCGCGGCCCGCGACGACGTCGTCATCACCGCGTCGCGGCGCGAGCCCCACGAGTCCCTGATGGTCGGCAACCACGGCTCGATGACCCCGGTGGAACAGCTCGTACCGCTCCTCGAAGTACGCTCGTAGCCACCCACCCCTCAGATCTGAAAGGCCGTCACCCTCCCATGCCCGAGCTGGTGTTCTTCTCCGGAACGATGGACTGCGGAAAGAGCACCCTCGCTCTTCAGATCGAGCACAACCGCTCGGCGCGAGGCCTTCAGGGCATGATCTTCACGCGGGACGACCGCGCGGGCACGGGCAAGCTGTCGTCCCGGCTCGGTCTCGTCACCGACGCGGTCGAGGCCGCCGACGGCTTCGACTTCTACGCCCACCTCGTCGCCCACCTCTCCAAGGGCGGCCGCTGCGACTACGTCATCGCGGACGAGGCACAGTTCCTCGCGCCGGAGCAGATCGACCAGCTGGCCCGGGTCGTCGACGACCTCGACCTCGACGTCTTCGCGTTCGGCATCACCACCGACTTCCGCTCCAAGCTGTTCCCCGGCTCCCAGCGGCTCGTCGAACTCGCCGACCGCGTCGAGGTGCTCCAGGTCGAGGCGCTGTGCTGGTGCGGCGCCCGCGCCACCCACAACGCCCGCACCATAGGCGGCCAGATGGTCGTCGAGGGCGCCCAGGTCGTCGTCGGCGACGTCAACCAGGCGGCGGACGAGGTCGGTTACGAGGTGCTGTGCCGGCGCCACCACCGGCGCCGCATGACCGCCGCCGCGGCCCGTGCCGCCGCGCTCTCCCCGGACGTACTCCCGGTCGACGCCGAAGCGGCCCGCGCCTGAGAACCCGCGGGCTCAGACCGACCGTACGAGGGTGAACACCGCGCCCTCGGGGTCGGCGACCGTCGCGGCCCGGCCGCTCGTGTCCTCGCGTGGCCGGCGCAGCACGTGACCGCCCAGTTCGGAGACCCGCAGAGCCGCCCCGTCGACGTCCGCCACCTCGAAGTACGTCATCCAGTGCGAGCCCTTGTCGCGGGGCAGTGCGTTGCCCGCGCCGTGCAGCGAGGCGACGGGCCTGCCCTCCAGGTGCAGGGTCACCTGGTCGAAGTCGGCCGAGATGACGGGCTCCACGTCGTAGCCGAACAGCGCCTGGTAGAACTTGGCGACCGATGAGGTCTCGCGGGTGACGAGTTCGTTCCAGGTGGGCGTGCCGGGCGCGCCCGCGACGGCGGCGCCGATGTGCGCGCCGCCCTGCCAGATGCCGAACACGGCGCCGGCGGGATCCGACGCGATCGCCATCCGGCCCGCCTCGCCCGCGTCGAGCGGGCCGACCCCCACGGTGCCGCCGCAGTGCCGGATCGTCTCGGCGGTCGCGTCCGCGTCGTCGGTCGCCAAGTAGGTGGTCCACGCGATCGGCAGATGACGGTCGGGCGGCAACTGGCCGATCCCGGCGACCTCCTGGCCGTCGAGCAGGGCGCGGACGTAGGGGCCGAGCTGCTGCGGGCCGGGGATGAACTCCCAGCCGAACAGTGCGCCGTAGAACTCCTGGGTCGCGGCCAGACCGTGCACCATGAGACTCACCCAGCAGGGTGTGCCAGGGATGCGCCGGGTCTCCGACTGGGTCATCGTCACTCTCTCCTCGGCCGTCGCGAAACTGCTGCTCGCAGGGTGCGCTGCACAAACCCGCGCACCCGGGCCGATGGTTCCACCACGGACGCCGCGGAGCGCCCCGGCCGCGCCGCATTTGGCGCGTTCCCGCAGGAGCTTGCCCGCTTTGGGGCCGCTCACCCGTTTCCTGGGCGTTACGTTCCGGGCGGACTCTGCGCGAGGATGACCCCATGAATCACCTCATCACCGCAGCCGACCTCGCGACCGAACTGGCAAGCCACCGGCCGCCGGTCCTGCTCGACATCCGCTGGCAGCTGACCTCCGCGAAGGCGGCGGGGGCCGCGCCGTTCGACGGCCGGGCCGCGTACGAGGCCGGGCACCTGCCCGGCGCCGTCTTCGTCGACCTCGACGCGGAACTCGCCGGGCCGCCCGGATCCGGCGGCAGGCACCCGCTCCCGGACATGGCCGGATTCGGCCGGGTGATGCGCGGCGCCGGCGTGTCGAGGGGTACGCCGGTCGTGGTCTACGACGGCGGTCAGGGCTGGGCCGCGGCCCGCGCCTGGTGGCTGCTGCGCTGGGCCGGCCACGACGACGTACGGGTGCTCGACGGTGGACTCGCCGCCTGGACGGGCCCGCTCTCCACCGGCCTTCCCGCGCCTGTCGAGGGCGACTTCCGGCCCGAGCCGGGCGCGGTCGGGCTCCTCGACGCGGACGGGGCGGCCGCGCTGGCCCGCTCCGGAGTGCTGCTCGACGCACGCGCGGCGGAGCGGTACCGCGGGGATGTCGAGCCCATCGACCGGGTGGGCGGGCACATCCCGGGTGCCCTGTCGGCGCCGACGACCGAGAACGTGGGCCCGGACGGCCGCTTCCTGCAGGCCGCCGAACTGGCCGCCCGCTTCAAGGCGCTTGGCGCCGCGGACACTGAGGTCGGTGTCTACTGCGGCTCCGGTGTCTCCGGCGCGCACGAGGTGCTCGCGCTGGCCGTGGCGGGCATCCCGGCGGCGCTGTACGCCGGTTCGTGGTCCGAGTGGTCCTCGGACGAGTCCCGCCCGGTGGCGACGGGCCCCGACCCCCAGTAGCCCCGGGACGCGCTCTCGGCACGGCTCCGCCGCGGTGGGGCGGGGGTGGCCTTGGTGTGCAGGGTGCCCTGCGTTTCTTGGGGGCGCGGGGGAACTGCGCGACCAGCCACGCACGGTCCGCACCCGGCCGGGGTTGCCGGGGCTTCGCCCCAGGCCCTGGGATGCCCCACCCCGCCCCTTCCCGAAACCCTCCAGGGGCTGGGAACGGGCTGAGGCCCAAACCCCGGGGGGGGGGCCGGCCCGGAGCGCGGGCGGCCGCACCGGCCCCGGGCCGAGAGCCACGCCCGGGGGGGGGGGGGGCGCGGGCCCGGCAG
>NZ_JBEZKW010000051.1:0-58475 GCF_040651795.1 Streptomyces sp. NPDC048361 | reverse complement strand
CCCCTGTGGGGGGGGGGGGGGGGCGGGCGGGGCGCGGGGCGGGGGGGCGGGGGGGGGCCCGCGCCCCCCCCCCGGCCCGGCCGGCCGGCCGGCCGAACGCCCCGCCCCGCCCCGCCAAGGACCAGGCCCCGCCCCACCCCGCCCAGCCCGCGCCGCCTCGACCCGCACCCCGCTCCCCCTCACCGCTTACGCGGAATGCAGGGCGAGTGTCGGTGAGAGGCGGGAGGCGCGGACCGCCGGGTAGAGGCCGGCGACCGTCCCGATGGCCAGGGTCGCGCCGAATCCGCCGGCGACCGCCCAGGGCGGGATCACCCAGGGGATGCCGCTCGAAACCGAGTAGACCGCCGTCGCCGCGCCGCCGAGAACGATGCCGGCCGCACCGCCGAGCCCGGACAGGAGTAGGGACTCGGTGACGAACTGGCCCCTGATCTGGCCCCGGGTCGCGCCGATGGAACGGCGCAGGCCGATCTCGTAACGGCGCTCCAGGACCGAAATAATCATGGTGTTGGCGACGCCCACCCCGCCCACTAGGAGCGCCACTCCGCCGAGCCCCAGCAGTAGACTGCTGAAGGCGCCCTCCGTGGCCGCCTTCGCCTGGAGGCCCGAGGAGGGATCGCTGACCCCGACATCGCGCGGGGTCTCGGGGGAGACGGAGCGGGGGATCAGATCGTGCACCCGGTCGACCACGGCATCCGCCGAGCGCTCGTAGACGGCCGTGGGCCGGCCGTCGAATCCGAGGCGGTTCCCGGCGACGTCCCAGCCGACCAGCGCCGAGCGCGCGATCTCCGGTGCCAATGGAAGCGGATCGAGGATGCCGAGTACGGCGAAGTACTGACCGTTGATGAACACCTGCTGGCCGGGGGCGGTGATGCCGAGACGCTGCGCCGCCACGTCCCCCAGCACCACCGACGGGTACGTGCCGGTGGCCGAGTTGAGGAAGGAGCCGCTGCGCATTGTTGCGCGCAGGGCGGTGAGCAGGTCGTTCGTGGCCGCCTGCACCTGGATGCCGCCGGTGATGGTGTCGGGGATCTTCTCCGAACGCCGGACCGTCTGCGGTATCGAGCCCGTGGCGCCGACGTGCTCCACCCCCGAGATCCGCGCCACCCGCCCGGCCGCGTCCTTCGCCATCGGCACGGGCTTTCCGGTAAGCAGATTCGTACCGGGCGTCACCACCAGCATGTTGGTGCCGAGCTTGTCGAGCTCGCGGAGCAGCTGCTCCTTGCTGGACGCCGAGATGCCCACCACCGCGATCATCGTGGCGATGCCGAGCGCGATACCGAGCGCGGAGAGCACCACTCGAAGCGGGCGGCTACGCATCCCTGCGGCCCCGGTGTGCAGGATGTCCCGCGGGCCGAGCCGGGCCGGCCTGAGCGCCGGGCGCCCACTCATCGGTTCTCCTCGGAGAGCGGCGTGACGATCGGGCCGCTACTGCCTGGGCCACGACTTCCCAGGCCGCCTCCGCCTGGGCCACCACTGCCTGGGCCACGACTTCCCAGGCCGCCTCCGCCTGGGCCACCACTGCCTGGGCCACCACTGTCCGGGCCGCTATCGCCTGGGCCACCACTGCCCAGGCGGCCTTTGCCCGGGCCACCACTTCCCAAGCCTCCACCGTCTGGGCCACCACCTCGCAGGCCGCCGCTGTCCTGCACGATCTGGCCGTCCCTGATCCGCACCTGGCGCGGCAGTCGGGCCGCGATCTCCGTGTCGTGGGTGATCACGGCGATGGTCGCGCCTTCCGAGTTGAGTTCGTGGATGAGGCCCATCACCGCTTGCCCGGACACCGAGTCGAGGGCGCCCGTGGGCTCGTCCGCGAGTAGCAGATCGGGCTCGCCGACGACCGCGCGCGCGATGGCCACGCGCTGCTTCTGTCCGCCCGACAGCTCGTGCGGCCGGTGCTGCATGCGGTCGCCGAGTCCGACCCGCTCCAGCGCTCGGGCCGCTCGTCTGCGGCGCTCCGCGCGCGGAAGACCTGAGTAGAGCAGCCCCTCCGCCACGTTGTCCTGGGCGGTGATGCCCGGGACCAGATGGAAGGCCTGGAAGACGAAGCCGATGTGCTGGGCCCGCAGCGCCGAGAGTCTGCGGTCGCTGAGAGCGGCGGCGTCATGGCCCGCGATGGTCACGGAGCCCGTGGTGGGCAGATCGAGGGTGCCGACGATGTGCAGCAGAGTCGACTTGCCGGAGCCGGACGGGCCGACGATCGCGAGGAGCTCGCCCCGCGTGACGGTGAGGTCGATCCCGCGCAGCGCGGCGACCCCGCCCGGGTACTCCTTGGTGACCCCGGCCAACTGGACGACGGGCGGTTCGATGCGGGCGGCATGGCTCCCTACGGGATGGATGCGACTCATATGGATGCGACTCATGTCGAGGGCACCCCGACCCGCAGGCCCGAGTGCAGCCCGGTGCCCGTTATCTCGACGCGTCCCTGCGCGAACATGCCGAGCCGCACCCGCACTTCGCGCGCCTTGCCGTCCCGCACCACCTGCACCCCGAACGAGCCGTCGTCGAGCGCGAGGAGTGCCCCGACCGGCACGCTCAGAACGTTCCGGCGGGTCTCACCGCTGAGCTTCACGGTCGCGGGAGACTTGTCGATTCCCGTGACCTTCCCGGGATCGTCGAAGGTGACGGTCACCGCGATCCGGGGTGTCTTGTCGTTCGGGTCGTCGCCCGCTTTCGCGGTCGCGCCGACCGCCGACACCGTGCCCGAGGTGGTGGTGCCGTCGGGCAGCTCCACCCGCACGGTGGCGCCGTCCTTGGCGAGCGCCGCGTCCGACACCTTCAGCTGGAGCTGTACGACCCGGTCGGAACTGGTCGTCGTCATGACCTTCTGGCCCGGTGAGGTTCGGTCTCCGACCGCCGCCTCCGCGCTCTGCACCCGCACCGGCCCGGTGGCGAACGCGATCTGCCCGGGGCCCACGCGACCGCTCTGCGTCACACCGTGCGCCTTCTGCCAGCGCTTGACCGCGTCGACGGTGCCGGGCGTGAACGTCCCGTCGGCGGCGAGCCCGCTCCCGTATCCCAGGGCCCGCAGGTTCGCCTTCAACTGCCGTACGTCGGCGCCCTTGTCACCGCTCTTGAGGTCCCGGTACATCGGCTCGCTCCCGTACATCAGACGGATGTCCTTGCCGTCGACCGCGTACAGCCTGCCGTCCCGCTTGACGGTGGAGCCGGTGCCCGAGATCCAGGTGAGGGTGCCGGCGGCTCCCGCGTTGAGTTTGCTCTCGCGGGAGTAGCCGAGCGTGCCGTCGACGCTGGTGCTGTTCACCAGATCGCCCTGCTCGATGGGGGCGGTGGTGGTCGGAAGCCCCGTCCGCTGTCTGCCGGAATCCTGGGGCCCGGGCTGCGCGATACCCGTGACGGCGAACCCGCCGCCTGCGACGGCCGCGACCGTCACTACCGCCGCGACCATGGTCCGGGGCCTCATGCGGCACACTCGTTGAGCGCCTTCATGAACTTGTCCGGGTCGGCCCCGTCGGGAATCTTGAAGCCGCTGCTGTGACCGCTCTCCACCTTCGGGTCGGGCATGTCGAAGCCCACGATGATCGCCGAGGGTCTGCGCCGCGACGCGATCGCGGTGGATGTGGCCCTCGACGGGCTGAGCGGGCTGCGCAAACTGCAGCTCGGCGCCTACGACGTCCTCGTACTCGACCGGGACCTGCCGGGCCTGCACGGCGACGACGTGTGCCGCGCCGTGGTGGACGAGGGACTGCTCACCCGCGTGCTCATGCTCACCGCGTCGGGAGCCGTCCGCGACCGCGTCGAGGGTCTCGGGCTCGGCGCCGACGACTACCTCACCAAGCCGTTCGCATACGACGAACTGCTGGCCCGGGTGCTCGCGCTCGGGCGCCGTACCCGGCCCGCACTGCCCCCGGTCATCGAGCGCGCCGGGATCGTCCTGGACACGGCACGCCGTCAGGCCCGGCGCCATCACCGTGAACTCGCCCTGACGCGCAAGGAGTTCGCGGTCCTGGAGACCCTGATGCGTGCGGACGGCGGGGTGGTCAGCGGCGAGGACCTCATCGAGCAGGTGTGGGAGGAGCACGCCGGATACGACACCAATCCGGTACGGGTCGCTCTCAGCCGACTGCGGGCCAAGCTCGGCGATCCACCGGCCATCGAAACCGTCCCGGGGGCCGGCTACCGCATCGCCCGACACCCCGGCCCCGCATCCGCATCCGGAGCCGGGCGGGCCGCGCGGTGATCCGCCGCTTGATCCCCGCCACCGAGCGGGCCCGTCTGACCGCCCTGTACGGCGGGTTGCTGCTGCTCGCGGGGTGTGTCCTGGTCGCCGTGATCTACGTGTTCGTCCAGTACGGCCTGGACAACCGGATCGGCAGCGCGTTCACCGGAGCGGTGCCCGGCGGGCGGACCTCGCCGTCGCCCAGCGCCTCGCCACCCGCCGAGCTCGTACCGTCCGAACAGGCCGGTGAGCACGCCAGGACCCAGGTCGTGCAGGTCGTCGCGGCCACCACCCTCAGCCGGCTGCTGACCGTCTCCGGCATCGCCCTCGCCGTCTTCGCCGTACTCTCCCTCTTTTTGGCCTGGTGGATGGCGGGCCGGGTGCTGCGTCCGGTCGGCCTCATCACCGCCACCGCGCGCAAGCTCTCCGGTGAGAACCTGCATCAGCGCATCGACCTCAAAGGCCCACCCGGCGAGCTGAAGCAACTCGCCGACACCTTCGACCAGATGCTGGGCAGAATCGAGCAACTCGTCGGAGCGCAGCGGAGGTTCGCGGCCAACGCCGCTCACGAACTGCGGACGCCGCTCGCGGTGCAGCGCGCGGCCGCCGAGATCGGCCTCGTCGACCCGGACCGCGAGCGGATCCGGTGGATCCGCGACGAACTCCTCCAAGTGGCCGACTCCAGTGAGCACTTGATCGAGTCACTGCTCCTGCTCGCCGCATCCGATCAGGGCCTTGAACGCCGTGAACCGGTGGCGCTCGACGAGAGCGTGAACGCCGTCGTCGACGAACACCGCGCCCAGGCGCGCGAGCGGGGTATCACCGTCACAACCGCGCTTGAGCCCCTGACCGTCGAAGGCGACCCGGTGCTCCTCACCCACCTGATCCGCAACCTGATCGGCAACGCGCTGCGCTACAACCACCGTGACGGGACACTCCACGTCACCCTCGGCGAGGCCGGCCGCACGCTCCGCGTCACCAATACCGGCCCCGCCGTGCCGCCGGACGCGGTGGCCGACCTCTTCGAACCGTTCCGCCACCTCAACGAACGCAGGCACGCGCCCGGTGAGGGAGCCGGACTGGGGCTCGCCCTCGTCGCCTCCATCGCCCGCGCCCACAGCGGCGGGGCCACGGCGGAGGCGAACCCGGGCGGCGGGCTCACCGTGACCGTACGGCTGCCCTGACCAGGGCCACGTCCAGCACGCCGCATCGCAGAACCGTGTCGCAGAGCCGTTTCTGGGATCGGTCCGGAGCCGGTCCGGAGCCGGTCCGGAGCCGGTCCGGAGCCGGTCCAGGACCGCAGCACGGATGTGCAGCACGGATACACAGGGCACGGATGCGCAGGGCAGGGATGCGCAGGGCGCGGATACATAGGGCACGGATGCGCAGTGCGGCTCACGGATGCATGTGCGCCCCCTTGAGGATCTTGTCGACCGCGTTGCGCGGCCCGTAGACGGCGAGGCCGACCAGATCGAGATCGGCGCCGGGCACGGCCCGGACCGCCGCCCGGTTGTCCGCGTCGTTGCCGGTGCGGAACATGTCGCTCGTGAACACCGCACGCGGAACATCCCGGCTCAGGGCCCGGGTGTGGGCTGTCCGCAGCACCTCCTTGCTTCCCTCGAAGACGAGGACGGGCTGGCGGAAGAGCGGCAGATAAGGGGTGTCGTCCGCGTCGGCGTACGGCTCGCCGATGGTCTCGGGCAGCCGCGTGCCGACGCCGCTGACCAGGAACGCCGTCACATTGAGGCGCTGCCATGTCTCCAGGTCGTCGCGGAGCAGCACCGCGATCTTGGTGTCGAAACGTACGGGCACACTGTCCGGTGTCATGGAGTCCGATGTCATGGAGTGAGACTGCCGAACCGGCGCGGGCCGCGTCTTGTACGTTCTTTGCGTGACCGCAGGACAGGAGATCTCCGCTTGGCGCCCCCGGGTCGCGGGGGTCGTGGAGGTCTTCCACGCCCGGTTCACCGAGCACTCCTATCCGATGCACGTCCACGACAGCTGGACCCTGCTGATCGTCGACGACGGCGCGGTCCGCTACGACCTCGACCGCCACGAGCACGGCACTCCGGGCGACGCCGTGACGCTGCTGCCACCGGACGTGCCGCACAACGGATCCCCGGCTACCGCTCAAGGCTTCCGCAAACGTGTGGTCTATCTGGAGCGGGCCCAGCTGGACGACAGCCTCATCGCCGCTGCGGTCGACGGCCCCGGTGTGCTGGACTCCGTGCTGCGGCGCCGCGTCGGGCAGCTGCACACGGCCCTCGCGCACCGGGGCGAGGAGCTGGAGGCGGAGAGCCGCCTGGCGCTCATCGCGGAGCGGCTGCGCGGGCATCTGCGCGGGCAGCCGCTCCCGCGTCCGGTGGCCGGCGCGCAGCCGCAGGGTCGCTCCGTCGCGAGGGCCCTGCGGGAACTCCTCGACACGCGTGTCGTCGACGGGGTGAGCCTTGCGGAGGCCGCCCGTCTGGTGCACGCGCACCCTACGCATCTCGTGCGCGCCTTCACCGCGGAGTTCGGTATCGCGCCGCATCAGTATCTGACGGCCCGTCGAGTGGACCGGGCGCGTGGGCTGCTGCTCGACGGGCGCCCACCCGGTGACGTGGCTCGCGCCACCGGCTTCTACGACCAGTCCCATCTGACCCGTCACTTCAAACGGGTGGTGGGCACCGCGCCGGGCCGCTATGCCCGGCGCGGGGCCAACAGACCGCCGGCAGCCGATGAGGAACGCCGCCGAGGTAGCCGCGCCGAGGGCGGCGCCCGCCACGGTCTGCATGACCGTGTGGTAGGTCAGGGCGACCCGCGACCAGCACACCGCGACGGTGACCGCGTAGGCGAGCAGCCACCACGGGGTGTGCACCACGGCGAGCAGCGCGACGACCGCCGACGCTACGGACGCGTCCACCGATATCTTCCACACCGTGTTCACGGCGAGCAGGAAAATGGTCATGACCCACAGGGAGAGCATCGCGGTCAGGATGCCCCTCGGGGCGTGGCCGAGCACCATGACGAGCGAGCCCGCCCCGATCGAGCCGAGGATGACGAAGAAGATCGGCGCCCGCTTGGTGCGGTCGACGACGTGCCGGTCGCCCCAAGTGCCGCGCCTGCGCTCCCACTCGATGTAGCCGGCCGGGATGAGGCCCGCGCACAGTGCGCCGAGCAGTCCCCACAGCAGGCCGGTCCACTCGCCGGCCGCGGCAAGACCGATCCCGAGCATCCCCACCAGGAGCACGTTGCGGGGCTGAAGCACTTCGGTGACGATGAGGGCCGCGGCCGTCGCGCGGCCCTCGGTCCTGGTCAGGGTGTCGCTCACGCGGTCTTCTCCAGGGAGTCCAGGACGCCGCGGGCCCGTTCGCCGCTGACGGTCCGGAAGGCGGCGGCCACCCGTACCAGCCGGGCGACTTCGCCGTCCTGGTCGGTGGCGTGATTGGTCTCGAGTGCGGCGGCGCTGCCCGCCGGGGCGCCGTCGGCCTTGGCGGCGAGGGCCGCCTTGATCCAGTACGCCTCGGCCAGCGGCCCGGCGTCCTGCGACGGCGGCACGTCGCCGGAGGCGGCCCGCCGCGCGGCCGGCAGCAGGGCGTCCGGCACGTAGTGGCGCAGCTTCTCCACGGCGTCCGCGATATCGGCGGCCCAGCGGTCGATCCGCAGGTCCGCCGGCGTGCCGAAACGGGTCAGCTCCCGGACGAGCGGGGCGGGCGGTTCGAAGGGCTGGTCGGGGAAGGCGGTCATCAGCTCCCGCCACAGCGGATGCAGCCGCGCCTGCGCGCGCCACAGCCGCACCCGGCGCCACCCCTTGCTGAACGCGGGGATGGAGGCGCCGAGCGCGAAGAACGCGAACAGAACGACCTGCGCCGCCTCGGTGACCTCGTCGAACTGCAGGGCGAAGGCGGGGCTCGGCTGGTCGGCGACGCTGACCCACAGGAACAGGGTGCGGCTGACGGTGTAGCCGACGCCGATGAACATCGCGAACGTCATCATGCCGAGCCCGACACGCAGATGACGGGCGGTGGCCCCGGCGGTGGCCAGCGCCCACTGATAGGCGCAGACGGCGGAGGCGGCGCCCAAGTACAGGTAGAACACGCTCATATAGAGCGTGGCACCCCACTGGCCCGCGTGGTCGGACACGAAGCGGTCCGACGCGTACGAGCGGTCGACCACGGTGAAGAAGAGCACGGTCAGCAGGATCAGCGTGGCGACGGAGGCCTTGGCAGCCACCTGCTGGATCAGCCGGGCGAACCGGACGTGACGCGGGATGACCCCGTCCTCCGGGAAGTGGCCGTAGATGGCCACGATGTAGCTGAGGATCGCCAGGATCGCGATCGTCGCCGTGTAGTGCTTGATCAGGACCGCCAGGTCGACGACGGGGCTGTTGTTGAGCCCGAGGCGTACGACCTTGGTCTTGGTCCACAGGGCGATGGCGAAGCCGGCGTAGCACCCCCACAGGGCGCGTCTGCGTTTGTCCTCCTCATCCCCCCAGAGCGCTGCGGGCATCCGCCACAGGGCGACGGCAGTCATCAGGCCGGCTATGAGGTAGCCGGCGAGGTCTAGCGCGGTCACGGGTATTCCTCGGGGTCACGAGCGGGGACGGAGGGGGCGGTGTTCACGAGGGAAGGGACGGGCGAGAAGGCGGGGACACTCTGGAGGCGCGGGCGCTACGAGCGCCGGAAGAACCCGCGGCGCCGGTGGGCGACCGGGCGGGAGAGGGAGTTGGCGAGCCGGCCGACCATGTCGTCGCTGGTCACGTCGCGCGCCAGGCGAGGAATGAGAGACGCACCGAACTCGGCGATCCGCTCGTCGTGGGTGTCGTACTGGGCGCGCGCCTGAATGGGACCGCCGGAGCGGAACGCCTCGGTGACCGCGGAGGGCAGGCCGTCCGTCTCAGTGACCTCTGACTCCGCCGCTTCCGCTTCCGCTTCGGCTTCCGCTTTCGCTGCCACGGTCGGGAGGGCCCCGGGCCGCGGGGGATGCTCGTCGGCGGTGAGTACACGCTGGATCAGCGAGGTGTTGAAGACGGGAAGGAGCTGGCGGAGCTGGGTCGCGCTGAGGGTCGTGCCGTGGTCGAACCACTCGTGGCACAGCTCGTGCAGGATGACGTGCTGGGTCTGGTAGAGCGTCGGCCGGCGACGGTAGAGCACGAAGCTGGTGCCGCCCGACTTGAGGCGCAGACCGCAGGCGGCGTTCACGCGGGCGAGGCGGTCGGGCAGTTCATGCAGCACGATGGTGCGGCTGCGGGCCTCCTCCATGTTCGCCACGAGAGCCGGAATGCTGAACGGGGCGGGGATGGGCAGATCCGCCAGCCCGGCTTCGCACTCTTTCCGCAGCTCGCGCATGGACATCGAGACCTCTTGATCGTAGTCACGCGTGTGTGACATGCGGTCTGCGATCCTAGCCAATCAAGATGAACACACTGCGGCCCGCTACCCGGGCTGTCCGCCAGGGGTGGCTTCGCGGCCGTTGTCCCGCCCGTCCATGCCGTCCTTTCCGTCCTTGTTGTCCTCAAGGAGAGACAGCACGAACTGGAGCAGTTCCGGGTCGAGTCCGTCGTCGTCGATACCACGGCCGGCCAGACCGCTGATTTCCCCCGTGCGCCGCTTCGCGAGGAACTGGAGCCCCGAGACGACGTCGTCGACGACCTCGGACTCGTCCTTGAAGAAGCGCCAGTCGACGCCGAAGCCCAGCCCGAGTGCCTTGAGGATCTCCTCCGAGGGGTGGGTGACCTTCCCGGCGAGGATGTTGGAGAAATAGCTGTGGGAGAGGGAGCCGCCGCGTTCCTTGACCAGATCGGCGAAGACCCGGCCGGAGATCTTCTCTCCGGGGAAGGTCTTCTCCACCATGTACTCGACCTTCTGCCGCAACGTCCTCAGCTCGGGAGTGCGCTCTTCGCCGTTGTCCATCAGGGTCCCCACGTCCACGTCCACGTCCACGTTCGCCGCTCGTGCGCTGCCCGACGACGCGCGATGTTCGATTCGGTCAACGGATTGGTACTTTAACCGACCTTGATACAGGAGCCCCGTCGATGGGTGGCCAGTCGGCCAGGGGGGCCGGAGTGACAAACGGGAGCATCTCGCTCCACGATCGCAACCGGACTTGCGGAAACACTCTACGTCACTGTTAACTCGAAAAAACACGAACAAGGAGCCACGAGGGGAGTTCCTTGCTCGAGTGGTCGATGTGCCCTGCCCACCTCATGGGTGCAGGTCGCACGGCCACGATTGGTAGGTGTAGCCCTTCGCGACGGGGGACGCGCGAAGGGCTACACATGCATTATGCACCTTGTGTGTCCGCTTCGGTGACCGACTCTGTCGATGGGTCGGCCGGATCGGCCCGGTCTCCAGCGGAATTCGACCGATCGCGGCGCGCCAGGGTGCTCGATGTGGCTACGACTTGGCCGGGAAGGGCCGCTCGGCGCCCTCAATCGCCGCGTGTCGTCGATGAGTTGGCGCCCGGCAGATGCACGAGTACGAGGACGATGCCTGCCACCGTGAAATTGCGGGTGGCCGCGTCGAGCCCGTTCCAGGACTTGGACTGCCACATCGCGAACCACTCGCCGCCGACGGCTATGAAACCGGCTCCGAACAACAGCAGTACCATCAGCAACCCCACGGTGCTCAGCCACCGGGGACGGCCGAGCCCGGCCCGGCCCCGGAGCGCGGCGACCCACGCGACCGCGCCCGCGACGAGCACCAGAGCTGCCACCGTCTCCCAGGCGATGATCAGGACGTATGCGATGTCCTGAAGTGTGGGCGAGGTGATGGCCCGCCACATGAGGTCCGGGCCCTTGAACGTCGTATCCATCGCGAGGACATGACGGACGAACTGGCGGTTGGTGTCGAAGTCCGTGATGTTGCCGAAGGCGACGAGCGCCATGTAGAGCGCGACCATCGCGGTGAGCAGCGCCGCGGCGAGCGGCAGGGCGGGGAGCCGGGCCACGCTCTCGCGCCGTGCTCCGGACGCCTCCCGCGCCCTGAACGTGAACCTGGAGGTCATCGCGGACTCCTTGTCGGACGGACCGGACCTATTCCTGTGCTGGACGCACGACCGGTACGCACGCCCGCCGTTCAGCATGCCCACCATCTTGCCGGGCACCACTGACAATCGACCGCCCAGACCGCCCAGACCGCGCGGCCGGCCCAGCCGGCCCAGGCCGGCCAAGCCGTGCGGGCGCCCCGGGCGGGGTCGGGCGGGGTCGGCCGGGTCTGGTCCGGCCCGGGGCGATCGCTCTCGGGTCAACGGGGCCGGTTGGTCAGCCGAGCCGGGTGATCTTCGCACCCAGCGACGGCTCGGACAGATCATGCTTCAGCGACACCGGCACCTTCACCTCGCCGATGCCGCCGCCCACGCTCAGCGTGCCGACGGCCGTGCCTGTCTTCGCGCTGTGGGGCAGCTTCCTGCCGCCGTCCGTGAGCTTGATCTCGACGGAGGCACCGGCCCAGATCGGCACGGCCAGATCCTTGTCCGCCACGACCGGGACCGTACCGCCGAGGCCGTCATCCACCTGTCCGACCACGTCGCCCTTCTTCACCACCGTCTCGTTCCTGAGCGCCTTGTCCGCCGCCAGGATCAGGCTCTTGCTGGCCGCGGTCGCCGTCTCGATGATGTTCGGCCTGTGCTGCCCGAACACCGCGCCGATGACCAGCTGCTTGGTGTCGCCGACCGGCGTCTCCGCGGCGAAGAGCAGATTGCCGCCGGCCTTGGTCGTGGACCCGGTCTTGATGCCGACGACTCCGTACAGCGGGACGAGCTTGTTGAAGTTGCGCTGGGTCCTGGCCGTCTCCAAGGTCGAGCCGCCCGACGTGGTCGTCGACGTGTACGACGGCAGCTTGGCGATCTGGCGGAAGACGGGGTCCGCCATAGCCCGCTTGGCCAGGTTCACCTGGTCCTCGGCGGTGCTGACCGTGGACTCCTTCAAACCGCTGGCGTCCGTGTACGTGGTGTTGGTCATCCCGAAGGATTTGGCCGTGTCGTTCATCTTCTTGATGAATGCGTCCTCCGTCGACGCGTCCCAACGGGCCAGCAGCCGAGCCACGTTGTTCGCCGACGGCAGCATGACGGCCTGGAGCGCTTCCAGTTCGGAGACCTGCTGGCCGGCCTTGACCTCGACGACCGACTCCTTCTCCGGGACCCCGTTGGTGTAGTCGTCCTGCGCCTTCTGGTCGACCGGCACCAAGGGCCCCTTGTCGCCGGGCTTCAGTGGGTGGTCACGCAGGATGAGATACGTGGTCATCACCTTGGCCACGCTGCCGATGGGGAGCGGCTTCATCTCCCCGTACGAACCCATCCGGCCAAGGCCGTTGACGTCGACCACGGCCTGCCCCTCAGTCGGCCACGGCAGCGACAGGGCACCGCCATCGGAGGTGTGGCTCGACGCGCCGGTGAGTTTCAGCGTCGGCGCCGGCAGCGGACGCAACGCCTGGACGGCCACCACCAGGATGGCGAGCAGCACCGCCAGCGTGCCCCAGATCTTGACTCTGCGCGCCATCGTGCGGGCCGGCGTCTCGGGCTTCGGCGGTGTGTTGGTGAGCTGGGCGAGCAGATCGAGCGGGGGCGGCGGGCCCTCTGGGCCGCCCGGGCCCGGCGCGGGCTCGGTGCTCGCGGGCGGGGCCGGCCGGGTCAGCGCCATGGTGCGGTCACCGGCGGCCGCGGCCGCCGGCGCGTTGAACTCCCGGGTGCGCTCCGGCTCCTCCGGCTCCTCCGGCTCCACCGGCTTCTCCGGCTGCACCGGCTCCTCGGACTGCTTGGACTTCTCCGGCGCCTCCGGCTCTTCGCCGTGTGCGACCGCGGACCACGACGGGGTCGGGCGCCAGGCCGCGGGGCGGGGCGAGGTCACGGTCGGCAGGTCCGGCTTCAGCGCCACGAACTCGCTGGTCCGCTCGGAGTCCAACTCCTTACGGGCGGTTCGGGCGGGAGGCGTCTCGCGATCCTCGGTGATCGCCTTCGAGACGGGCGGGGACGCGGGCGCGGGCACGGACGGGGGCACGGACTGGGGCGCGGCCGGGCGCGCCGGGGCGGGATCCTCACCGCTCCGACCCTCCGCATCGATCCCGCCCTCTCGTTCGTTCCCGCGGCACCGTTCCTCCACGCCTTGGTCGTCCTCCACGCCTTGGTCGTCGTCCAGGCCCCGGTTGTCGTCCGCGCCCCGGTTGTCGTCCACGCGTTGCTCGTCGGCCGCGTGTCGGTCAGAGGCCTTGGAGGGCTGGGGTGTGGCCTGCTCGGCCGGTTCACCGAGCGCCTGACGAGTCGTCCGGGGGTCGTGCGCGGGTACGGCCGCCGTGGGAGCAGTGGGAGGTGCCTCGGTTGCGGCTTCCCTGGGTGAGGCAGCCTTCTCCGGTGCGGTCTTGCTGGGAGCGGCTTCCTGCGGCGCGGTCCGTTCGACCGGCTCACCGGCCGCGCGCTCCGTGCCGAAGGCCTCGTCCGCCTTGGCGCCGTTCTTCTCGTTCATACGCAGTACAGCCCGCCTTGCCGATCTCGCTCTGTGCTCGTGCTCTGTGCCCCCTACCCTCGGCCGCCCGGGGCCCCGCATGGACGAAGGCGAGCCGGCCGGCAACCGCCGTCGGTCCCCAAGCGGTCCGAAAGCCTTCGCCGCGCCGGGTGGTCGGGGAGCAGCACCACGATCGCACGTCCGTATGACCAAACGGTGACAACGGCGCGGGAGTCGGCGCGTGGGCCCGGCGCCCAGTGGGCCGGGGCATTGTCAGACCCCCTTCCTATGCTGGCAGGGCAAGATCGAACGGGGATGCGTGGGGAGGCCGAGGTGCGGATCGAGCGTCATCAAGTCGGTGCGGCGGAGCTGGCCGCCGCGGAGGCGGATTTCGCGGCGCGGATCACGGAGGACCTGCACCGGATGCGGCACGACGAGCATCCGGCGTCGAGCTGGCGGTCGCTGGCCGGTGTCTTCCTCGACTATCTCGGTGCGCGCTCCCTCGCGCTGCCCGCGCTCGGTGGAAAGGACGCGCGCGTGGCGCTGGCATCCGCCGCGGCCGCGGCCGTGGGCGCCCTGGAACTGACGCGGTTTCCGGGGCGGCCGCTCGATGTGTTCATCGACTACGCCGGGACCGGAGTGACGTACTGCGGGGAGTTCTGGCGGGGCGACGAGGGGGACGTCGATCAGGAGGCCGAGGAAGAGGAACAGGACACGCGGTCCGGACGCGGCACGCGGTCCAGCCGGGGCAGACGGATTCGTACGGTCCGCAGTTACGAGTGGCTGGACGGGCTCTACTTGGCCGTCGTCGCCCAAGTCGCGGAGCGCAGCGCCGATGTCTTCGTCGATTCGGCGCCGCCATGGCGCGGGAATGAGGGGCGGCCCGATGTGGCGCTGGTCCACGCTCTGATGGCGTACGTCTTCGGCCACGAGGAGGGCCCCGACCGCTTGGCTTACCCAGGTCCCGTCCGGGACATCGAGAAGTGCGCGTTGATCGACATGGTGGTCGCGACGCTCGGCGAGGGCGACGACTGGCCGGGCCACCGCGCCGTCCTCAACACCCTGCGCGCCCTGGCAGCGGGCGATGAGGAGAACTTCACCCGCTGCCTGGCGGCGCAGCTGAGGCAGTACCGCAGCCGCTTCGCTCAACGGAACGTCGCGCCACGCAGCCTGCTGCCCCTCGACGCGATGGCCCTGATGGCGCTGGCCCACCGGCGTCAGGGCTGGCCCGTGGCCATCGACTCCGGTTACCTGCCACGTGAGGTGGTGACCGGGTTCGCGCCGCCCACGCCCCGGGTGCGGGCCTACGGTCGCGAACAGCGAGCTGATGCCGTGGCCGAGCTCGCCGCCGGGCCCCTGGTCGTGGAGCGACCGCTCCACCCGCGCGCCGCACCGAATTTGGATCCGGCCCCGTACGACGACGTGGCCGCGCGCGAGACGGCTCGTTTCCACGATCCGGACGAAGACCCGAAGGCGCTCGCCCGGGACTTGACGTCGCTCATGGCGGACCAGCGCCGGCGGTTCCTTGCGAGGGCGGCGCTCGATCCCGGCGGGAGCGACCCGCGCCAGCACGAGGCGCTGCTGCTCGGCGCCCAGGCCGGCGCGGGCGCGCTGCGCGTAGCCCGGGCCGAGCCCGGCACCGAAGTGGAGGTCACCATCGGCGGCACCACCCGTACCCTGCCGGCGTGGCGGGGCTCCTACCGCCCCAATCCGCATCAGTGGCAGCAGGCGATGGCGCTGGTGCTGGTCGTCGGGGCGCGCGGGCCACTGGCCGACTGTGTGCTGATCGAGCCCGAGTTCCTCGCCGAGGCCGACCAGCCGTCGCCCGGCGGGTCCTACTGTGTGGCGCTCCACGACTATCTACGCGGCGTCGACCCCGAGCCCGCGATGGACCACGCTCTGCGGACCGCGGCCCGGATGACCGGCGGTGCCTTCCTTGCCCCACCGGCGGTCCTGCTGTCCCAGCTCGTCGAAGGCGATCAGCGGGGCTTCGCCCTGGCGTTGGCCGACGCCCTGGAGGAACACCGTGAGCACTTCGCGGTGGGGGACCGGGACAAGGACGTGGAGGCGGCCGTCGATCTGGATGTGCTGGGCCTGGCCTGCCATGCCCGCCGCATCGGCTGGCCCGTCCCGGTGCGCTCGCCCTATCTGCCCGAAGGACTGCTGCTTGGCCAGGCGTGAGCCCACCCGGCTGACCACGTCGCTAAGCGCGAGCCCGCCCCGCTGGTCCACTTCGTCAGCCGCGAGCCCGGCCGGCCGCTCCGCTCCGATCCGCTTGGCTTCGCTCGACGCGAGCCCGTTCAGCCGGCCCGCTTCGCTCGACGCGAGCCCGCCCGGCCGACCCGCCTCGCTCGACGCGAGCCCGTCCTGCCCGTCCGGTTCGTCAGCCGCGAGCGCGCCCGGCCGATCCCGAGCCGCGTACGACGAGTCGGGTCAGCAGTACGACGGAGCGGGGAGCGGAGCGGTCGCCGTCGATCCGGGAGAACAGGAGGTTGGCGGCGGTGGTGCCAAGGGCGACCGGATCCTGACTGACGACGCTGAGCGGCGGGCTGAGCCGGTCGGCCAGCGGGAAGTCGTCGAAGCCGACGAGAGCGACGGGATCGGGTCCGCCGAGCCCGTCCATCACCCCCATCGTGATCAGGTCGTTGGTGGTGAAGAGCGCCGTCGGGGGAGCGGAGAGCGCCCGCAGCTCGGCGAGAGCCCCGGCGGCGTCGGACTGGGAGCGCAGCTCATGGCGTACGAGAGCGGGGTCCTCGGGTATGCCGTGGGAGGCGAGGGCGTCGAGGTAGCCGGCATGGCGTTCGCGCTGGGTCCAGATGTCGAACCGGTCGCCGAGATAGGCGATCCGGGTGTGCCCGTGGCCGAGCAGATGACTGACGGCGCGCTCGGCTCCCGCGCGGTTGTCCACGGTCACGGTGTCGACGGCCAGCCCCATGGCGGGCCGGTCGACGCAGACGACGCAGGTGCCGCCCTCCATCGGCTGCTTGAGGAAACCGTGGCCGCCGTTGGTCGGGACGAGGATGAGGCCGTCCACCTGGCGGGCGGTGAACGCGCCTATGACCTCACGTTCACGCCGGGCCTCGTCATTGGTGCTGCCGACCAGCACGAGGAAGCCGCGCCGATGCGCCTCGTCCTCGACGGAGCGGGCCATGAGTGCGTAGAACGGATTGGCCAGATCGTCGACGACGAGCCCGATCGTGGAGGTGCGCAGACTCTTCTGCCGGAGGTTGCGCGCGTTGTCGTTGCGTTGATAGCCCAACTGCCGCACGGCTTGCTCGACTCGGGCGGCGGTGTCCGGCGACACCCCCGGCTCGCCCGAGACCGCACGCGAAACGGTCATGGGGCTCACCCCCGCCGCGCGGGCCACGTCCTTCATCGTCGGGCGCTTCACGGGCCTCCTCATCGACCGGTCCGTGCCCGGTCCGGCACGGCGACGCGTCGATGATGGCAGACGGCGCCCCACGTCAGGCGGCGCGAGGGGCGTCCGGGACGACCGGGCCGCAGGAGCCGGAAGAGCAGCTTCATCTTGGTAACGTTCCCATCGCCGCGGCTCATCACCCTCCATGAGCTGATGCGCCGTCATATCCATGGGTCCATATGGCGGTTGCCCCGCGCGGGTGAGGCCGCGCAGGCGCCGGGTGAACGCGGAGCTCCAATTCGTCCCTGTCCCTTGACGGGTGGTCAGGGACACCTCAACAATCCTGAGTTGATTGGTAACGTTCACATGCCCACCGAGCATCCCCCGTCCCGAGGCCGCCCGCCGGACGGCGAGCGGTCCTTTGCGAGAAGGTGGTCCCCCCTCGTGCTCCGCTCCGTGCCTTCCTCCGGATCCTTCGTCCGGTCCAAATGCCTCAGTGCCGTCGGTGCGCTGGCCCTCTCCGCCCTGGGGGTCGTCGGCCTCGCCGCCGCGCCCGCCCACGCCGGAACGCTCGCACTGACCCAGTACGTCGACCCGTTCATCGGCACCGACGACAGCAACGCCCCCAACCCGGTGCCCGGCGGCGCCGGCGGCAGCACCTACCCCGGGGCCGTGGTGCCCTTCGGTGGAGTGCAGGTCGGCCCCGACACCCCGACCGCCTCTCCGTCCGGCTACCGCTACAAGGACGGCTCCGTCGAGGACTTCAGCCTCACCCACTTCGACGGCGCGGGCTGCCCCAACAACGAGGATCTGCCGCTGCTGCCGGTCACCGGCGCGCTCGGCAGCTCACCCGGCACCAACTGGACGAGTTATGCCTCCGGGTACACCAAGGCGAACGAGGTCGCCAAGCCCGGCTACTACAAGACCCGCCTCGACCGGTACGGCACCGACGTGGAGCTGTCCGCCACCACGCGCACCGCCATGGGCAAGCTGACCTATCCCGCCTCGACGACGTCCCGGCTGCTGATCAACACCGGCCGCAGCGCCACCGGAAACCGCGCCGGCAGCGTGCACGTCAGCGGCAACGAGCTGACCGGGAGCGTGACCGCGGGCGGGTTCTGCGGCTCGTCCAAGACGTACCAGATCTACTTCGACGTACGCTTCGACCGGGCCCCGACGGGATTCGGCACCTGGTCGGGCGGCACCGTCAGCGACGGCTCGGCGACCGCGTCCGGTACCAACACCGGCGCCTACGTCACCTTCGACACGACGAGCAACGCGACCGTCCAGTTCAAGGTGGGGCTTTCGTACGTGAGCGTCGCGGGTGCACAGGCCAATGTGACCGCCGAGAACAACGGCTGGGACTTCGGCGCGGTCCGCACCGCGGCCGACGACTCCTGGAACCAGATGCTCAACCGGGTCCAGGTGACCGGTGGCAGCGCCACGGACCGCCAGAAGTTCTACACCGCCCTGTACCACGTGCTCCAGAGCCCCAACATCTCCAGCGACGTCAACGGCGACTACCGGGGCTTCGACAACACCGTGCACCAGTCGGCGCGGCCGGTCTACCAGAACTACTCCGGCTGGGACATCTACCGCTCCTGGGCGGCGCTGATCGCCCTGATGGCGCCCACGGAGGCGAGTGACATCGCCAAGTCGATGGTCCTCGACGGCCAGCAGGGCGGACTGCTGCCCAAATGGTCGCAGCAGACCAACGAGGACTTCGTCATGACGGGAGACCCCGGGCCGATCATCGTCAGCAGCATGTATGCGTTCGGCGCCCGCGACTTCGACACCTCGGCCGCCCTGTCCCTGATGGAGAAGGCGTCCAACGGCGGTACCACGCAAGGCGATGCCATACGCGGACGCCAGTCCACCTACACGAGCCTGCACTACCTCGACGACCCCTCCGACTCCCTCGAATACTCGGCGTCCGACTTCGCGGTGGCCCAGTTCGCCAAGGCGCTCGGCAACACATCCAGCTACACCACCCACATGGGGCGCGCCCAGTGGTGGCGCAACACGTTCAACCCCGAGTCCTCCTATGTGCAGCAGCACAAGAGCGACGGCTCCTGGAGCTGGCCGCTCGACCCGGCGAGCCAGTCCACCTTCACCGAGGGCAACGCCTCCCAGTACACCTGGATGGTCCCCTACGACTTCTCGGACCTGATCAACTCCATGGGCGGCCCCACCACCGCCGTCCAGCGGCTCGACCACCACTTCACCGAGGTCAACGCCGGGCAGAGCAGGCCCTATTACTACATAGGGAATGAACCCGAGCACGGTGTGCCCTGGGCCTACGACTACGCGCGCCACCCGGCCGGTGCCACGGACGCGGTGCGCAAGGTGATGGCCGAGTCCTTCACCACCGGGTCCGGTGGCCTGCCCGGCAACGACGACCTCGGCGCCACCTCGGCGTGGTACGTGTGGGCCGCGCTCGGCATGTATCCGGCGACGCCCGGCGCGGACACCCTCGCGCTGCACGGGCCGCAGTTCCCCTCCATCCTGATCCAGCGCGCGGCCGGGAACATCGCCATCAACAGCTCCGGCAGCGGCCCCTATGTGCAGTCGCTCGCCGTCAACGGCGCGTCCACCAGCCACAGTTACCTGCGCTACCCGGACGTCGCGGGCGGCGCGACGCTCACCTACACGATGGGCGGCACGCCCGGCGCCACCTGGGGCACCGGCGCATCCGACGTGCCCCCCTCCTTCCAGGACGGCGCCGCCCCCGTGCCCGCCGCGCCCGACCTCGGCCCCGACCTCGCCCTCGGCAAGCCGGCGACGGGATCGGCACCCTGCGCCACGGCGGAGTCGGCCGACAAGGCGGTCGACGGGTCCCTGGCCAACAACAGCAAGTGGTGCTCGTCCGCCGCGAACCCGTCGCTCCAGGTCGATCTCGGCGCTGTCCAGACCGTGTCGTCGTTCGTGGTCGAGCACGCCGGCCTGGGCGGCGAGAACACCGGCTGGAACACCGGTGCCTTCCAGATCCAGACCAGCACCGACGGCGCCGCCTGGACCACGGCGGCCGCCGTCACCGGCTCCCGGTCGAGCCGCACCTACCACCCCGTAGCGGCACGATCGGCCCGCTACGTACGCCTCGTCGTCACCAGCCCCTCCAACACCGGCGGAGGAGGGAGCGACGCGGCCCGCGTCTACGAGCTGGGCGTCTATGGGCCGAGCGGCGGCAGCCGGGATCTGGCGATCGGGCAGCCCGCCACGGGTTCGGCCTCCTGCAACGCCACCGAGACCCCCGACAAAGCGGTCAACGGCAGCGTCGCCGGCGGCACCGGAGACAAGTGGTGCTCGAAGGCCTCCGGCACCAAGACCCTTCAGGTGGATCTCGGTGCCTCCCATCCGCTGACCTCGGTCGCCGTGCGCCATGCGGGCGCCGGCGGCGAGAGCGCGGAGTGGAACAGCAAGGACTTCGACCTGAGCGTGTCGTCGGACGGCGCCACGTGGACCACCCAGGCCCAGGTGCGGGGCAACACCGCCGACTCCACGACGAGCCCCGTCGCGGTCTCCGCCCGCTATGTACGGCTCTCGGTGCTCACCCCGACCCAGGACGGTGATGCGGCAGCCCGCATATACGAGATGGAGGTGAACGGCACCTGACCGACGACCGGGGGGAGCCGGCCCGGGCCGGCTCCCCCCGGCGTCGTTTCCACAACGGCGGTCCGCCCCAACTCCCTTGGGCCGGGCCGCCGTTGTATGGCTCAAACGCATAGCCTCGGCGAGCCGGCCGCCAAGAAGCCGGTTCCATGCATAAAACGTCCGAAGCTTGGGAATTCAACCACCAGAACAGGGAACACGTGTGCGAGGCAATACCTGTGTGATACAGGGGTAAAGGTGGGGATGTACGGATGAAGGCCATACGGTTCGCAGGTGCGGGACAACCGCTCAATCTGGAGACGGTGCCGGACCCGGAGCCCGGGCCGGGGTGGGTGGTGGTCGACATCGAAGCGGCCGGATTGTGCCACTCGGACCTGCACATCATGAGCGGCATGGACCTGGGTGACCTCACGGTCAAGTCGCCGGTCACCCTCGGCCACGAAGGCGCGGGAGTGATCTCCGCGATCGGGGACGGCGTGACGGACTTCGCGGTCGGCGACCGGGTAGGGATCGCCCTGGTCACGCATCCCGTGGAAGCGGCCCGCTTCGCACCCGGCGTCGGGCACGACGGGGCGTTCGCGGAGCGGGAGCTGGCCCACGTGTCGACGCTGGTGCGCATCCCCGACGACGTGACGTTCGCCGAGGCCGCCGTCGCGACCGACTCGGTGGCCACCGCCTACCACGCCGTGCGGGCCGCGGGCTCGGTGCGCCGGGGCAGCACGGTCGGCATCATAGGCCTCGGCGGGCTCGGCCTGAACGGGGTGCGGATCGCCCATCTGCTCGGCGCGACGGTGTACGGGGTCGACATCAACCCGGCCGCCCACGGCCCCGCCCTGGAGGCCGGAGCCACCGCGTGCTTCCGGGACGCGGGACAGCTCGCCGCCCGGCAGCCCGATGTGATCGTGGACTTCGCGGGCGTCGACACGACCGTTGCCTCCGCTGTGCAGAGCGTGCGCCCGGGAGGCACCGTGGTGCTGGTCGGCCTCGGCGCGCCCGTCGCCTCGATACCCGTCGCCTCGCTGGTGATGCGCAACGTCCGGCTCGTCGGCTCCCTGGGAGCGAGCAAGGACGAACTGGGTGAGGTGTACGACCTCATCGCGAGCGGGGCGCTGAAGCCGGCGGTCCAAGAGGTGCCGTTCACCGAACTCCCGGCGGCCATGGACCGGTTGGCCCGCGGCGAGGTCCGCGGCCGCCTCTATACGAGGCCGCGCGCCGATCAGCGCGTGGAGGTGGGCGCCGTCTGAGCGACGGCGGGGTGGGGTGACTCGTCCACGTGCAGGGTGAAGACGTCCGGGCGGGCGTAGTGCCCGGTGACGTCGAAGTCGAAACGGCTGCGGGCGATGTCCCCGAGGTCCAGCTCCGCGACGAGCACCCCCTCCCCGCCCCGCAGGGGTCCGGCCAGCACCTCGCCAAGGGGGGAGACGATGGTGCTGCCGCCACCGATCAGGACGGTGTCGGGGGCATCGCCCTGCACGGGATGAACATCGTCCGGCAGGCCCGACCGCAGCAGATACTGTGCGGCACTCAGGACGAAACAGCGTCCCTCCAGGGCCACATGGCGCATGGTGGCCTGCCAGTTCTCCCGGTCGTCCACGGTGGGCGCACACCAGAGGTCGACGCCCTTGGCGTACATCGCGGTGCGGAACAACGGCATGTAGTTCTCCCAGCAGATGGCCGCCCCCAGTCTGCCGGGCCCACGCTCGACCACCGGCATCGTCGAGCCGTCGCCGCATCCCCAGATCAACCGTTCGGCGGCGGTCGGCATCAGCTTGCGGTGCTTGCCGATGAACCCCTGCGGACCGAAGAAGAGCGCGACGCAGTACAGCGTCGAACCCGACCGCTCCACCGCACCGACCACCGCGTGACAGCCCAACTCGTGCGTGAGCGCGCCCAGTTCATCTGTCTCCGGACCAGGAACCGTGATGGCCGACTCGAAGTACCGACGGAACGTCTCACGTCCCTCGGCGCTCCGGCTGCCGACCCGCACCCCGAAATCGAGTCCCTTCGGGTAGCCGCCCAGAAACGCCTCGGGCAGCACGACGACCTCCGCGCCGCGCGCGACGGCTTCGCGCATCAGGTCCAGCGCCTTGGCGAGGGACGCCGGAGTGTCGAACAGATGGGAGCCCGCCTGGACCACGGCGGCGGTGAGGAGAGTCACGACGCCAAGCGTAGTGGGGCGTGCCCCATCTCCCGCGCAGGCGCGTACAGATGACGAGCCATCGAGTGGCCAGGGGTCGCACGGGGGCGAGATCGCGGGTATGCCAGAGTGATCCACATGGTTCTTCTTGGTCAGGCACCGCAGTACACCGCCCACCGGGGTCCCTCCCGCCGGAACCTCCTGATAGCCCTCGCCGTCGGCCTCGCCGTCTGCCTCGGCATCGGGGCCTTGGCGGTGTCGGCCTTCAACGACAAGCCGCTGTTCCACGACGACGTCGCCTACGAAGGCGGCTACGTGGTCGCCCTCGCCGGCATGAAGGCGGACCCCACCGGAGGAACCCAGGGCTTCCTCAAGAACGGCGGCTGCGAACAGTGGCGCAGCGAACAGGGCGGCCCCAAGGCCGCGGCCGCGCCCGCGCGTTGGCTCCAGGGCTGCCGCGACGCGGCCGACGACGGCGACTGCCGCGACGGGCAGGCCGTCGCCAGGCCCAAGGGCTCGGCCGGCATCAGGGGCCTCGTCTGCGACAGCAAGAAGGGCGGCAGGGCGCCCGTCGCCGGCCAATGATCCATCAAGCCGGCCGGGGGCACCCACGTCGCCCCTGCTCATGCCCGGCCCTCACCCTGGAGCGGGCGGCCGGGCTCAGCCTCGGGGGCCAGGACGCCAACTACCCACCATCCTCCAGTACGGCTCGCGACTGACCCCGGCACCTCCCGTCAGACTTCCGATGTACGGCACACGGTCTCTCAGGCTGACTCGCCACCGGCCGGTTGTCTCATAGCTTCTCGATCAAGGCGGAGCCCCGCGCTCCACACCACGATCCGAAGCGAGACCACCATGTACGGCAAAGCGTTCGCGCCCGAATACCGGGGCACTCTGGGAGAGTTGTCCGTCAACACCTCGTTGGAGGAGGTGCTGGCCAAGGCCGTCGAGGTGCAGCGGACGGCCGAAGCCGCTTGCGGCGCGGTGGAGTTGGCGCACGCCGGGCTCGCTGTCGCCGAGGCGAGCAGGCGGCTTGGCCGCGTCGATGAGGCGGAACGGGCGTGGAAGGGCAGCTATCGCGCGGCCCGGGGCATCGAGGACCGGGGCGCGATGGCCTGGGCGATGTGGAGCGGTGGCACCCTGGCCCGCCAGCGCGGACACCTCGCGCTGGCCCGGCGCCGCCTCGCCATCGCCGCCGACCTCGCCGAGCAGGGCGGTGACATCGTCGCCCGCGGCTATGCGCTGGCGGGGCTCGCCGAGACCGGACGCATCCAGGGCGACTACGAGGCCGTCGGACAGCTCCACGAGCAGCTGCTCGCCGAGGCGCGGCGGCGCGGCGAGGCCCGGCACACGGTGTGGGCGCTGGAAGGCATCGCGCAGATGCACCGCAACACCGGCTCCTTCGACAGCGCGCTCGCCCTGTTCGAGGAGGCGGCACAGATAGCCGCGGACGCCGGGGACGACCGGGGCAGGGCCTGGGCGCTGCGGGGGATCGCCGATGTGCTCTCCGCCCAGGGCGACACCGGGCGGGCCCTGGCCCTGCTCACCGAGGCGGAGACGCTGTGCCGGGCGATCCGGCTGGTCAGCGCGCTGGCGTATAACCACAAGATGCGGGGCAACGTGCTGTTCCGGGCGGGCCGTCACGCGGAGGCGGAGGAGTGCTATCGGGGGGCGCTGGCGCAGTTCCGGGCGATGGGCGAGCCGCGCGGCGAAGCGCTGGCCCGGCTCGGCCTGGTGAAGGCACGGGCCCGGCAGGGCCGCGCCGTCGCGGAGACCGCCGCCGACCTGGACGACCTGGAGCGCGCGCTCGGTGCGATCGGCCTGCTGCGCGGCACCGACCTGATCGGCACGGCACGCACCGAACTGGGCATCACGTCCGCCGAACCCGCCGCCACGATCGCCGCCGCGCGCTGAGCCGCCGCCCGCGCTGCCCTGCGTACCCCCCCACGACAGGAACGGAACCGCATGTCCATCCACACCGCTCCCCACGCCGCATCCCAGGCCCGCTCCGTGCCCTGTCCCAAGGCCCGGCCGACCGCCGCGGCCACGCTCGCCCGGTGCCGGGACCTGGTCGAGCCGGCGCTCCGCACGGCCGTACGGGAATTGCACCCGGGCCCGCGCCGTATCGCGTCGCACGCGTTCGGGTGGTGCGAGGCGGACGGCACGCCGCGGGCCGGCGGTGCAGGCAAGGGCGTCCGGCAGGCGTTCGTCGTCCTTGGGGCGGAGGCGGCCGGCGCCCCCGCCGACGTGGCGGTCCCGGGAGCCGTGGCGATCGAACTGATCCACACCTTCTCCCTGATGCACGACGACATCATGGACGGCGACGGCCGCCGACGGCATCGCGAGAGCGCCTGGAAGGCGTTCGGTACGGGCCCCGCGCTCTTGGCGGGCGATGCCCTGTTCGCCCTCGGCGTCCGTACGCTGGCCGGGGTCGGCGGGGCGACAGGGGGCGAGGCGATAGGTCATCTCACCTCCATGATGGGCGAGTTGGTGCACGGACAGGCCGACGACGAGCTGTTCGGGACGCGGCCGTGGACCGGCGAGAATGCCGTGGGCCTCGGGGAGTACCGGGCCATGGCCGAGCGCAAGACGGGAGCCCTGCTCGGCTGCGCCGCCGCCCTCGGACCGGTCCTCGCGGGCGCCCCGCCGCAGTGCACGGACGCGCTCGCACGGGCGGGCCGGCAGTTCGGCCTCGCGTTCCAGGCGGTCGACGACGTCCTCGGGATCTGGGGCGAGCCCGCCGTCACCGGCAAGCCGGCCCACAGCGACCTGCGGCGCGCGAAGAAGACGCTGCCGGTGCTCGGGGCGATGGCGCAGGACCCCGCCCTCGGTACCCGCCTCGACCGACTGCTCGGGACGGACGGCACGTCCGACAGTGCTTGTGTGCGCCGGGCCGCCGATCTCGTCGAGAGGGCGGGCGGCCGCGCGTACGCCCTGCGCGAGGCGCGCGCCCGGGTGGCCGCGGGCCGCGACCACCTGCGGGCGGTGCCGCTCGCCGGGCCCTCCGTGGATGAACTCGTCGCCCTGTCGGAACTGCTGCTGAACCGGCAGCTGTGACTGCCGCTGAACCGACGGCTGCGACGCCGCCGAACCGACAGCTGCGACGCCGCTGAACCGAGAGGCACAACTGCCGCACTGGTCAAGTGAGATGAGCGCGCTACGACGCGAGGGCGGCGTCGGCGAGCGGACGGTCCGTGAGCAGCAGGTCCGCGTGGTGGCGGGCGGCGACCAGCGGGTGGGCCCGGAGCTTGCCCTTGAGTTCGTTGCGTCCGTACTCGGCGAAGAGCGGGTTCGCCGGGTCGGCGGTCGCTCCGGGGGCGTGGGAGGCGTGCGGGAAGGGCAGCGGCTCGATCCGGGCGTCGAGGCGCGGGTTGTAGAAGAACGGCACCGAGAACCGTTCGGTGGCTCCGGGCGGGCTCACCACGCGGTGGTTGGTGGCGAGCAGATAGCCGTTGGTCGCCACTTCGAGCAGCTCACCCAGGTTGACGACGAACGCGCCGGGCAGTGGGGGAACGGCGTGGAAGCGGCCGTCCTCGCGCTGCACCTGGAGCCCCCCGACGGTGTCCTGGTGGAGCAGGGTGAGGAAGCCGTAGTCCTTGTGCGCGCCCACACCCTGGGCGGTGCCGTCGCCGGCACTGCCGGGGTAGCGCACCAGCTTCAGATGCAGATGGGCCCGGTCGCCGAAGACGTCGTCGTAGAACTCCGCGGGCGCGCCGATCGCGGCGAGCAGCTCGTGCAGCAGCTTCTCGGCGACCGAGCTGAGCCGGTCGATCCAGGTGAGGGCCGCGGTCCGCAGGCCGGGCAGGGCGCCGGGCCACTGGTTGGGGCCCTGCAGCCACCAGTACGCGGGCTCGCCAGGACCCGGTATGCGGGCGGGCCGCTCGGCACCGATGTCGAGCTGGTCGCGCCAGTCGCGCGCGCCGCCGGTGCGCTCGTCACCGATGCGCGTATAGCCGCGGAAGTGGGGCGAGTTGACGTTGTCGATGGCCAGCCGGTCCGCCTCCGGCAGTCGGAAGAACGCCCGCATGGTGTCGTTCAGCGCGGCGGTCTCGGCGGCGGTGACGCCGTGCCCCACGAGCTGGAAGAAGCCGACGCCGTGCGCGGCCCTGTGGAGTTGGGTGTGCAGACGCCGACGGGCCTCGGGGCCGCGGTCGGCGGCGGAAAGGTCGATGACGGGGAGCTGGGAGGAGGTCACGTACGACATGGGAGCCATCCGCTGGGTGTATGCCCCGGCCGGCGCGGGTGGCGCGGTCACGGATCCGCCGGGGTGAGGCGGGCGCCGTGGGAGACACGGGGGGAAGGAAGGGGGGCCTGGGTCAGCGGTAAGTGCGACAGGCCATGCTCGTGACGCGGACGAAGTCCACGTGGCGGCATCGAACGAGCGGAGGCATGGCGCAAGAGTACTCCCGGGCGTGCGGGTGGAGCTGTGAGGGCGCTCACAGAGCCTGGGCGGGACCGACGGGTGCGGGGGAGAGGCCGCCCGCGAGGGCAGCTCCGGTTCTCGGCCGCAGCCCTCGACGGCAGCTCCGGCTCCCAGCCGTCGCCCGCGACGACAGCTCGGCTCCCAGCCGCCACCGTCGACGACAGCTCCGGTTCTCGGCCGCCGCCCTCGACGGCAGGTCCAGCTCCCAACCGCCGTCGTCCATGGCAGCTCCGCCTCCCAGCCGCCTCCCGCGACGACCCCGGAGGCCAAAACGCCCGGTTCGTCGTCCGCCGACCGTTCCGTACTGCCGCCGGGGGTGCTTCGGTGGCAAGATCGTGCGACCTGCCCCGCCCTGCCCCGCACCGCTGGGGCGGCCGGCGGCCGACCGGAAGGAAGCGCGACGTGAACACCCTGCGGGCCGAGCCCATCGAGACCGCACGACTCGACCTCCTGCCGCTCCGTGTCGCCCACGCCGAGGAGATGGCCGCAGTCCTGTCGGACCCGGCCCTGCACCTGTTCACCGGCGGCACGCCGTACACCCCGCAGGGCCTACGGGCCAGGTACGAGCGCCTCGACGCGGGCTCGCCGGATCCGGCGGTCGGCTGGCTGAACTGGGTGGTCCGGCTGCGCGATGCGGGCTGCCTGGCCGGGACGGTGCAGGCCACGGTCGACTGCTCCGGCGAAACTCGCTCCGCCGAGATCGCCTGGGTGGTGGGCACGCACTGGCAGGGCCGGGGAATCGCCACGGAAGCCGCGCGTGGACTCGTCGAATGGCTCGATGGACACTCCGTACGGACGGTGCGGGCCCACATCCACCCCGACCACCACGCCTCCGCCGCCGTGGCCGCCGCCTCCGGGCTCGCGCCGACCGAGGTTTGGCAGGACGGCGAAGTCCGGTGGCTGCGGCGCAACGACTGACGGGCCGCACGGCGCCCGCGCCAACTCCCGGAGTCCTGCCCGGGATTGAGGCGCGGGCGCCGCGTGACCGTTGTGCGCGGGGGAGCCGCCGTGCTCCGGATCAGGGAGGCTCCGTACGGTCTACGGGGCTTCGTGGGCCGGAGCGCGGCGCCCGACGTCAGGTTTTGCGGGACCTGCTCATCAGCATGCCGCCCGCGACCAGGGAGAACAGGCACACACATGCGCCTGTGATGACATTGCTGAGGATGGCTCCGGTGCCGGCGCTTCGTGCGACGACCCACGGAGAGACGATCAGCCACGCGCCCAGGAGCAGGACCACGAAATTCAGGTCCGTGGACCTCTCAGGGACCATCGACATGCACAGGCCCAGGACGGCCAGGGCTATGCCGACGACGAGGTTGCTGAGGGCGAGGGTGGGCTTGGCGGCCGAGAAGTGGACCGTCCAGCCGGAGATCGCCGCGTAGATGCCGGCGAGGATCACGAGTTCCTCGACGGCCGCGACACCACGGGTTTCCATCACCCGTGCGTAGCGGTCCCGCATTTCCGACACATCGGGGTGCCCCGAGATATCTCCAGGGCGGTGTGAGACGTCGGCCATCCGACTCGCCTCCTTCTAAAAAGTCTGCACGTCTGGCCGCGCTGCGACACGATGTCGCCATCCCATTGTGCGCTTATCTGCCCTTTATGGGTAGTTGGAGCCTGAATGAGTTGTTCGAGAAAATTTGTCGTCTACTGAGCGTCCTTGAACTGCTACGGAACGTGCGGGCTACGGACGTGTCAGCGTGGGGATGTCCGGGCCACGCCCTGCGGCCATCCTCTGGTCATCCGGCGACGGTAGGACCGGACCATGTCACCCACGACGAGGCAGCCGGCGATCGCGTCCCCGGCCCGTTTCTCCGATGTCAAAGGCTGGTTCTGGCCCGCCGATCAGCTCCTGTTCGACTGGTTCCTGAACCGGCAGGCCCAACTCCCGGAACAAACCGGTGACTTGCTGGAACTTGGCGCCTATCTCGGCAAGAGCGCGATCTTCCTCGGCGGCCATCTGCGCCCCGGCGAGCGGTTCACGGTGTGTGACCTCTTCGATTCGCCGGCTCCGGACGACCCCAACAGCGCCGAGATGGACAAGTCGTACGCCACGCTGACACGGGACGCCTTCGAGGCGAACTACCTGGCTTTCCATGGGGAGTTGCCCACCATCGTACAGGGCCCGACCTCGGTCATCGGCTCGCGGGTGGAGGCGGGCAGCTGCCGCTTCATCCACGTCGACGCCTCACACCTTTACGAGCATGTGCACGGGGACATCGTGGCGTCGAGGAGGCTGGCCGCGCCGGAGGCGGTCGTGGCCTTCGACGACTTCCGGGCCGAACACTGTCCCGGGGTCGCGGCGGCGGTCTGGGGCGCGGTCGCCACGCAGGAGCTCAAGCTCATCTGCATCACCGCCACCAAGGCGTACGGCACCTGGGGTGACGCCGCGCCCGTGCGGGCCGAACTTTTGACGTGGCTGGAGTCGCGCCCGGACCTGTGGCATGGCGTGGAGGAAGTGGCGGGCGCGCCGCTGATCCGGATCAGCGGCAAGAAAGCCCAGGCGCCGACTCCACCGCAGCCCCTCCACGCGGCTGCGCCGGAGACCCAGGCCGCGCCGGAGGCCCAGCAAGCCCCGGAAGCGGCCGGGGCTGCTGTGCCGAGGGAGCCGGCTGTCCCGACCGGGGGCAGGGGGCTGCTCGCCCGAGCCCTCGGGGGCCGGCGCCGCCGCTGAGCGTCTCGGAGCCGTCGGTGTGCCGGGCCCCTGGGTGGGCGCGGCACACACGCTCGGGTGCCATGCCCGAGGCGGCTCTAGTGGTCGACGACCACACCGACACCCTGCTCCTGTCCGAACAGGTCCGTCCAGGAGCCGAAGAACAGGAACGAGTTGTTGGTCGCGAGCCCCACCGCGGCGAACACCAGCACTTGTGTCGCCACCAGCAGGCCGAGCCTGCCCAGGAACGTCTTCCAGTGTTGACGGGCCAGACGCGGCCACAGCCAGATGGTGACGGCGAACATCACCACGGCGCACAGCACGGTCAGTACCAGCACCTTGTTACTCGTGAGACCCATGGGTCGACAAAACTCTCTGCCGGAAGAACGCCCGGGCGCTCCCGGGCCAGGCACCACTCGGGGGTGCTCAGCAGGGTAGACAGCGATGCGGGCCGATCCGTTCCAGTCGGGGTCCGGCATTCGCCGAGGCGGCCCCGCACCGTCGTCCGCGTACGGAGGTCACAGTTCCCGTACGAATCGGAGCCCTGGTTGCCCGTTCAGTCGCATGCCTCTGGTGGGGACGAATCCCGTGCGCGCCAGGACCGCGCGGGAGCCGGCATTGTCCAGAGTGGTCTTGGCGCGCAGAGCGGTGAGACCGTACCGTGCCGAGGCGAGCGCGCAGACTTCCTTGACGCATGCCGTGGCCAGCCCCTTGCCGGCGGCCCGCTCGGCGATCCGATAGCCGAGTTCGGCCGAACCGTCCTCCACGTCGACCAAGTTGATCCGGCCCAGCACCTCTCCCTCTTCGGCTACCACCACATGGAAGAAGCAGATGCCCGCCTCCTGCTCGGCCAGCAGCGCCTCGTGCCGGGTGTCGAAGTGGGTGAAGTAGTCGTCGCCCCGGTCGGGAATCGACGCCGCGAAATAGCGGCGGTTCTCCCGCTCGAATTCCAGGAGCGCCGGGGCGTGGTCGAGGCGGAGGAGCTGGAGTTCAGGCATGTCGTCAGGCTACGCACCCGCGGGTGGACGGCAGTTGGGGGGTTCCGCCCGGCACCCTGCGGCTGCTCGGCGGACTGACCACCCAGGAGATCGCCCGCGCGTTCCTGGCCCCGGAACCGACGATCGCCCAGCGGGTGGTCCGTGCCAAACGCGCCCTCGCCAAGGCCGGGGTCCCCTTCGAAGTGCCCTACGGCGCGGACCGTGCAGCGCGGCTCGCCTCGGTGCTCGACGTCATCTACCTGATCTTCAACGAGGGGTACTCCGCGACGGCCGGCGACGATCTGGTGCGGCCCGGTCTGTGCGAGGACGCGCTCCGGCTGGCGCGCGTCCTCGCCGTCCTGGTGCCCGAGGAGCCCGAAGTGCATGGCCTGGCCGCTCTGTTGGAGTTCCAGGCCTCCCGCATCGCGGCCCGCACGGGACCCGACGGCGAGCCGGTGCTGCTCGCCGAGCAGAACCGGTCCCGCTGGAACCGCCTGTTCATCCGGCGCGGCGTCGAGGCGCTCCAGCGCGCGGGAGACGGCCCGTACTCCCTGCAGGCGGCCATCGCCGCGTGCCATGCGCGGACGACGCGGTACGAGGAGACCGACTGGGCCTCCATCGCCGCCCTGTACGCCCGCCTGGTCGCGATCATGCCGTCACCCGTGATCGAGCTGAACCGGGCGGTCGCCGTGGCGATGTCCGAGGGCCCCGCGGCCGGCCTGGAGCTGGTGGACGCCCTGCGTGACGAACCCGCCCTGCGGGATTACCACTTGCTGCCGAGCGTCCGGGGCGACCTGCTGGAGCGTCTGGGGCGCCCGGCCGAGGCACGCGCCGAGTTCGAGCGCGCGGCCTCGCTGACCCACGACGTGCGCGAACGGGACCACCTCGTGCAGCGGGCCGCGCGCTCGGGCTCGTGAGTACGGCGCCGCGCTCAGCCGGCGACGGTCGGGGCGGGTGTCTCGGCCGTCGGAACGCCGTGTGCGGTCACCAGCCGGGCGCTGCCCTCGGCGAGCTGGTAGGCGAGGCCCACGACGCCGGTGTGGCCCGCGGCGACCTGGTCGGCGAGAACGCGGGAGCGGTCCAGGAGGAGGTCGACGGTGTGCCTTATGTGCGCGTCGATGAAGTCGCTGTCGGAGGTGACGCCGGCCGCGCGGGCGGCGAGCACGCTCGGGGTCACGCGCTCGACGACGTCGCGTACGTAACCGGTGGCGGGCAGCCCGCCCTCGACGGCGGACCGCGCGGCCGCCACGGCGCCGCACGAGTCATGGCCGAGGACGACCACGAGACGGCAGTCCAGGACGCTCGTGCCGTACTCGATGCTGCCCAGGACCTCCGGCCCCAGGACGTGCCCCGCGGTACGGACCACGAACAGGTCGCCGAGACCCTGGTCGAAGATGATCTCGGCGGCCAGCCTGGAGTCGGAGCAGCCCAGCAGCACCGCGAAGGGCGTCTGTACGGGGGCCAGCTCGGCCCGCCGCGCGGCGTCCTGATTCGGGTGCCCCGGGGTTCCGGCGACGAAGCGCCGGTTTCCGTCGAGGAGTGTGGCGAGTGCCTGACCAGGAGTGACTGGAGTGGATGCCATACCGTCAGCCTACGAGGTGCCCCGATCGGCGCGATCCGGGGCCCCCGGCTCCGGGGCCGCGGCGATCTCCTCGGGCGGCGGGGCGGCGGGGCGGCGGGGCGGCGGGGCGGCAGGCCGGCAGGCCGGCAGGGCGGCAGGGCGGCAGGGCGGACAGGCGGCTCAGGGCGATGAGGAAGTGCCTGGGAGTCCGCCGCAGCGGCAGCCGAGCGAGCCGGCGGTCGGGCGGTCGGGTTCCACTGCATCGACTACGTCGTGCACGGCCGGGACGTGGCCCGCTCCCTCGGCCTTCCGGATACCCCCGAGGCCGGCCTCCTCGAAGCCGCACTGCCGATCGCCCTCGCCGGACCCGATGGTGACGGCCGGCTCCAACCGGGTGCGGCCTTCGGCCCCTCTCTCACACCGCCCGGCGCCGCGCACGCTCTCGACCGGATCGTCACGGCCCTGGGAGCTCGCCGCATTGGACGGCATGAGCTCGCCCATGCATCAACGGCCCTTCCAGGGCAGCCTGTTGAGCATCGACCCGTTCAGGCGCGGCGGCCCGCTCGGACCGCGGTGATCGCCACCGTCGCGTAACGCATCGTGAAGGCGCCGCCCAGCGCGTCGACGGCTTCCCCCACCTCCCGCAGGATCGGCGCCAGTTGGCGGGCCGGTAGCCGGGTGAGCAGGCCGGTGGTCGGCAGCTGGTCAAGCAAGGCGTCGCGGGTGTAGGTCGATTCCCAGTCCGTCCGCCACTGTTCGGGGGCGCCGAACGTCCCGCTCTGGACGATCGCCTCGCCGGCCGTGGCCAGCACGGTCTTGTACGCGTCCAGGGGCGGCTTCAGCATGGCCCGCACGTGGGCCGGCGCGTCGGGCACCGCCCGCACATAGGCGGCGGTGAGGGCGTCCGCCACCTCGTCCGGGAGCTGGAAGGCGCTCCAGAAGGCGGTCAGGCACCCGCCGGGCCGCAACACGCGCGCCGCTTGGGCGGCCCCCGCGACCGGGTCGATCCAGTGCCAGGCCTGACCGGCGGTGACCGCGTCGAACTCGCGCCCCTGCGGCGTCCACTCCTCGAACGTCGCCACCTCGACCGCGAGCCCGAACCCCCGGGCCACCCCGGCCATCCGCGCATCCGGCTCGACCCCGAGCACCCGGCATCCGGCTGCCTGAAGCTGTCGGGCAGCGATACCGGTGCCGCACCCGACGTCCAGGATGTCGGGGCCCGGCGCCGCGACGCGGATCCGGTGGATCAGCGCGTCGGGGTAGCGGGGCCGTGCCCGGTCGTAGCGCTCCGCGTCCTCGCCGAACGACTCCGCCATGCGACGGGCTCGATGCGGCTCGGATCCAGAGGGACGTGCGTCCTGCGGCGGCAGAATGGGCATGCGCCCACTATTGTGGGCACATGCCCACTCGTCAATGGGGGCAAGAGAGAGCGGGGGAATCGCGCGATGCCGACCGGTGTGGCCCTGCGTGACGCGCGCGAGCAACTGTTCGGCGCCGCCGAGCGGATTCTCGTACGGGACGGACCGACCGCACTGACCAGCCGGTCCGTCACCACCGAAGCGGGCTGCGCCAAGGGCGTCCTGCACCGCCACTTCGCCGACTTCGACGCCTTTCTGGCGGAGTTGGTGCTCGACCGCATCGGCCGGATCGACACCCAGGCCACCGCGCTGCGCGACACGGCGGGCAACGGCTCGGTTGCCGACCGTCTCACGCACGCTCTGTGCGAGCTCTTCGGACCGGTCGCCGTGGCGGCCGTCGGCCTGGTCATCTCCCGGGACGCCCTGCGCACCCGACTGCGCCGGACCACCCCGCGTGGCATCCCGCTCCTCGCCGAAGCCACCGCCATGATCGCCGGGTACCTCGGTGCGGAACGGGACCTGGGCCGCATCGCGCCGGATGCCGACATCGACGCCCTCGCTCCCGCGCTGATCGGCGCCGGGCACCTGCTCTTCGCCGACCGGGAGGGCGGCGCGCCGGACACCGGGGCCGCTCGCAGGGCCGTACTGGCCGTGGTGGCGGGGGTCCTGCGGGCCGCGCCGCCCGCATAGCCGCGACGGGGCTCATCGGGACCCACCGACCCATCCGGCACGGGACACACCGCTCGTGTGGCCCGCGGCGCGAAACGGCCGGATCGCGCCGGCCGGCGGCGACGCGCTCCCGACACCGCCCTGCCCGCCCCGCATGCGGACAGATTCCGGCCGCATGAGATGTCAGGGTGGGCGCCGGGGGCACAGGCGCCCCTCGACGGATGGAGAAGCCGATGAGCCGACACCTTCAAGTCACCTTCGATGCACATGATCCCCGGGCCCTCTCGCTCTTCTGGCGTGACGCTCTCGGGTACGTCCATCCCGGGCCGCCCGGAGTGGAACTGTCCCAGGGCGCGGACCCCCTCGCGGCGTGGGACGACTTCCTCGCACGAGTCGGCGTACCGGAGGACGAGCGCGATACGAGATCGGCCGTCGAGGACCCGGACGGTGACGGCCCTCGGCTCTTCTTCCAGCGGGTGCCCGAGGACAAGACCGCCAAGAACCGCGTCCACCTCGACATCCGTGTGGCCTCCGGGTTGCACGGTGAGGAACGGATGGCGGCGCTGGAGGCCGAGTGCGGCCGGCTCGTCGCCCTGGGGGCGGCGCGGGTACGCCGTCATGAGCCCGCCCCGCCGATGGAACCCGGTTTCATCGTGATGACCGACCCCGAGGGCAACGAGTTCTGCCTGGACTGACGGGTGAGGTGGCGAGGTCGCCCCGGAATCGACCGCTCAGGGTGGCGAGGTCGCCCCGGGGCCGACCGCTCAGGGTGGCGAGGTCGGCACGGGGCCGACCGCTCAGGGTGGCGAGTTCCCTCTGGACCAAGGCCCGTCCGACAGTCACCACCGCCGTGCAGCCGTGAACGCGAGCGGCACCGCCGGTGAACCGCGCACGTCCGGCGGCGGTCGGTGTCACGACCATGTGGTGGTTGGGCGATATGGCTCAACTCGCTTGATGTACAACGGATTTGGTGACGCTGTCACTGGGGACAATGGCAGCGGGTACCTCTCCATGTGACAGTCGGGCGAAGCCACTCGCACGGTGCTCGACGAAGGAGCGCCGACCCCTGGCGCGGGGGTTCGGCGCTGTTGAGGCAGAAGCGGTCCTCCCCGCGTGGAGGCCGCAGCCGGACAGCCGGCGGCCGGGAACGCGACACCGCCTTCCGTACGGCCGCACAACTCTCGAGTGAGGAATCCCCATGCGGAGCTTGGGTCGACGCGGCTTCATGACGGCGGCGGGATCATTCGCGACCATGTCGGCGACGGGCACTCCCGCCCTGGCCGCCGAGGACGCCGCCGACGCCGCGACCGCGTCCGAGTACGTGGACGTACAACTGCTCAGCATCACCGACCTGCACGGCTATCTGCAGGCCCCGCCCACCAGCGACCAGGTCATCACCGGCGCCGGCGGCCAGAAGTTCACCGTCGGCGGCGTCCCCTATCTGGCCGCGCACCTGGAGGCGTTACGGGCCGGACACACCAACTCGCTCTTCTTCGCGCAGGGCGACCTGTTCTCCGGCTGGGCCTTCCCTGCCGTGTCCCTCGCCGACGAACCGACCATCGAGGCGCTGAACGCCATGGGCCTCGACTTCTCCACCGCCGGCAACCACGAGTTCGACCGCACCCCCGGCTTCCTGATCGACCACATGGAGAACGGAAGCCCGTACGCGGGTGAAGGATGGACCAACTCCTTCCCCGACTCCACCGGGCGGGCCTTCCCCGGCGCGGACTTCCGCTACTACAGCGCCAACATGCTGTGGGGAAGATCCGGCGACACCGTCCTCGCGCCGGTCAACGTGGAGTATGTCCACGGCCCCCACGGGCGGCGGCTGCCGATCGGCTTCATCCACCTCACCGTGACCGGCACCGAATCCGCCACCACAAGTCTCCAGACGGCGCTGCGCATGCTGGACCAACTGGAGACCGCGAACCGCTGTGCCGCACTCCTGAAGTCGCAGGGAGTCAACGCGATCGTCCTGAGCATGCACGACGGGGCGGTGGCCGGAAGCGACTTCAACGGCGGGAGTACACCCTCGGGCCCCGCCTACGACCTGGCGCTCGCCGCCTCGCCCGACATCGACGCGATCATCACCGGACACTGGCACTGTGCGTTCAACATGATGGTGCCCGACCCGGCGGGACGGCCCCGGCCGTTCGTCGAGGCCGGCTGCCACGGCCAGATCCTGAACGAGATCAAGCTGCGCCTCGACGCGACCACCGGCGAAGTCGTGCGGGAACTCACCACATCCACCAACCACCCCAACACCCATGATGTGACACCCGACCCGGACCTCAAGGAGATCGCCGACTACTGGACCGGGTACGCCACCCGTCGCGGCGCGGTCCGCATCGGCCGCCAGACGGCCTCGTTCACCCGGACCCGGAACACCACCGGCGAGAGCACCATGGGCAATCTCGTGGCCGACTGGGCGCTGTGGGCGGGCGGTCAGGAACTGGACCCCTTCGACACGGGCAACATCTGGCCCAATGTGCCGGCCGACCTGGCGGTGATCGCCGTGGCACCCCGCCTTGGCCCGTGTGTCATCAACGATGACCTTCCCCTCGACACGGCCGCCCAGGGCGCCATCGCCTACACCAAGGCGTTCAACGCGGTCGGCTACGGGGACCCCATCGTCACGGCGACCGTCACGGGCCAGTGCATCCACGACGCCCTGGAACAGCAGTGGAAGATGCAGGGGAAGACCCTCGCCTTCGCGCCCTTCGCCGTGTCGCACAACGTGCGGTACACCTTCGACGCCGCCGGACCGGTCGGCAACCGGGTCGATCCGGCCGACGTCCTCATCAACAACGCGCCGCTCGACCCGCACGCCACCTACCGGCTCGCCACCACCGCCTACACGCTGCTCGGCGCGGACGACTACCCGGCCCTGCTCAACCACACCGAACCGGTCCGTCACACCCGCGACTTCGAAAGCTTCGTCGCGTATGTACAGAGCCAGTCCGTCCTGGCCCCCGCCCCCCTCGGCCGGGCCACCGCGCGCAGGGCGGCCGCCTCGCGCGGCGACATCGCGCAGGTACTGCCCCTGACCGTCCCGCGCGACGCGGACCGCACCCCCCGCGTGGCCGCTGTCGGCACGGACGGCGGCCAGGGGCGCTGCTGACCCGGCCTCACGCGGCGAGCGACCCACGAGCCGGGTCCGCGTGCCACCCCTGTCAGCGACCGCGCACCGCTGACCAGCGCGTAGGGTCGAACGCGGCGGCGTGGCACGAGGCCCGCGGCCGTGATCGCCCGTCGCCCGGAGGCCGACTCTGACTACCGTCACCGCCGAGATCGTGTCGGCCGTCCTCCTTTTCGGCGTGCTCGCCTTCGCCGTCGTACGCCCGCGCGACTGGCCCGAAGCGGTCGCCGCGGTCCCGGCGGCGGGCCTCGTCGTCGCGCTCGGCGCGGTCTCACCCACCGAGGCGTGGCAGCAGACCCGCGACCTGCTGCCCGTCGTCGGCTTTCTCGCCGCCGTCCTCGTACTCGCTCAACTCTGCGACGACGACGGCCTGTTCGCGGCCGCCGGAGACGCGGTCGCCCGGCTGTGCGGGGCCGGCGCCCAGCGCCTGCTCGGCGGGGTGTTCGTCGTCGCCGCGGTCATCACCGCCGTCCTCAGCCTGGACGCGACCGTCGTGCTGCTCACCCCCGTGGTGTTCGCGACGGCGGCCCGTGCGGGCGTCCGGGCCCGCCCGCATGTGTACGCCACCGCGCACCTGGCCAACTCGGCGTCGCTGCTGCTGCCCGTCTCCAACCTCACCAATCTGCTGGCCCTGGCCGCCAGCGGGCTGTCCTTCACGCGGTTCGCCGCCCTGATGGCGCTGCCGTGGCTCGCCGCCATCGCCGTCGAGTACGCCGTCTTCCGGGTCTTCTTCCGCGCCGACCTCGCGGCCGCGCCCGGCCGGGCGCGCGCGGGGGAGAACACCCCGGTGCCCGTCTTCACCGTGGTGGTGCTCGTCCTCACGCTCGGCGGGTTCGTGGTGACCTCGTTCGCCGGCCTCAGCCCCGCGTGGGCCGCACTCGCGGGCGCGCTCGTCCTCGCCGCCCGCGCCCTGGCGCGGCGCCGCACCACGCCCCGCAAGGTGGTGGCGTCGGCAGGGCTGCCGTTCTGCCTGTTCGTGCTGGGCCTCGGGATCGTCGTCAAGGCGGTCGTGGACAACGGCCTCGGCTCGGCCATCGGCCATCTGCTCCCCGACGGCGAGGGGCTGCCCGCCCTGCTCGCGGTCGTCGCCGTCGCCGGGGTCCTGTCCAACCTCATCAACAACCTGCCCGCCGTTCTCGCGCTGCTCCCGGTGGCGGCCGCCGGCGGGCCGGGACCGGTCCTTGCCGTCCTGATCGGCGTCAACCTCGGCCCCAATCTCACCTATGTGGGGTCGCTCGCCACCTTGCTGTGGCGGCGCATCCTGCACGAACACGACGACGCGCCGGCGCTCGGCGACTTCACCCGCCTCGGGCTGCTGACCGTTCCCGTCACACTGGTCGCGTCAACGGCCGCGCTGTGGACGGCGCTGCACATGATCGGAGGCTGACCGCATTTCATGAGCGTCATCATCTGGATCACCGAGGGGACCTGGCCCGCCTGTGTGGACGCCGCGCGCGAGCACACCGCGGCCGACGCCGACCTCGTCCTGCTGCATGTCACCGACGACGCGGTGGCCGAGGCGGCTCACGGCGCGTTCGCCGGTCTCCTGGGCCGGGGCCACCGCGAACGCGATCCCGGCACCCGCCTCGAAGGCCTCTCCCGGGCGGCCGCCGACCACCTATTCGCCGAGGCCGAGCGGCGCTTGGACCGCCCGGCCCGCCGCCTCGAACTGCACGGCCGCACCGAGCGGGAGATCGTGCGCGCTACCGAGGGCGCCGACCTCCTGATCTGCGCCCGCGACGGCGACCGTACGCGTCTCGGCCCCCGCAGCCTGGACCCGGCGACCCGGTTCGTCGTGGACCACGCGCCCTGTCCGGTCCTGCTCGTCTGGCCCGACGCGGCGCCCGGCCTCGGTTCGCTGCCGCCCCCGTCGCCCCCCGACCGCGCGGGACCCTGATTCAGGTAGGAAGAGGCATGTCCGAAGGAACCACACCGCCGGCCGCGGCCGCCGCATCCGCTGCCGGCACCGAGCCCGACATCGACCCCGATCTGCTTCCACGCGGCACGGCCGCCGCACAGGCGCTCGGCCCGGTCGTGGCCGTCGTGGCGCTCGGCGGAGCGGTCGGAGCCACGGCCCGCTATGCGGCGTCGCTCCTGTGGCCCACCGCGCCCGGCTCCTTCCCGTGGACGACCCTGGTGGTCAACGGCGTGGGCTGCGCCGTGATCGGCGTCTTCATGGTGATGATCACCGAGGTGTGGACGGCCCACCGGCTCGTGCGTCCCTTCTTCGGAACCGGCGTGCTCGGCGGCTTCACCACCTTCTCGACGTACGCCGTGGACATCCAGAAGTTCCTGGCCGACGGAAGCCCCCGCACGGGCCTCGCCTATATGACGCTGACTCTCGTCGTGGCGCTCGTCATGGTGGGGAGCGCCGTGTGGGTCACGCGCCGCACGCTCGGACAGGGGCGCGCCCGGTGAACTGGCTGCTTGTGGTGGCGGGGGCGATGATCGGCGCCCCGCTGCGGTTCCTCACCGACCGCGCCGTACAGGCACGGCACGACGGCGTCTTTCCCTGGGGCACGCTCACCGTCAACGTCGTGGGCTGCCTGATCCTCGGCGTGCTCACCGGCGCGGTCACCGAGGGCGCCGCGTCCTCACACGTCCAGCTGTTCGTCGGCACCGGCCTCTGCGGAGCGTTGAGTACGTACTCGACGTTCTCCTACGAAACGCTCCGGCTCGCCGAGGGCGGGATGAAGTTCTACGCCGCCGCGAACGTCCTGGTCAGCGTGGCGGCCGGGCTCGGTGCGGTCTTCCTGGGCGTGAGCCTCGCCGAGACCCTCTGGGGCTGAGCGCCGCCACACGGGGCCCAGGGCCTGGGGGCTGAGCGCCGCCACCCGGGCCGCGTCGCGAGGCCCCGCGCGCGGAGCCCGTCGGACGGGGCGCGCGGCGGACGGACCGCTTCGATCCGCGTCGCAACGAACCGCGCCCGCACGCAACCGATCCGGACCCTGTAGCGTCTACGAGCCTGTAGACATTCATCTCCCGCCCGTCGGGCCGTCACGCACAGGACGCCTCATCGCCCTGCCGCGTTTCCCGGCCGGGCGCGCCGTGCCCTCGAACCTTCGGAGAACCGCATCCCATGACGAGTCCCACCTCTTCGACGATGGCCCTGGACGGGGCGTCCATCGACGGCGGCCTGTACGGCGACATCACCGACTTCGCCCGGCACACGCACTGGCTGAACGGCCCGGTGTCCGCCTACACCAGTTACGGCGTCGCCCTCTTCGCGGTGTTCATGCTGGTCGGCTGGTGGATCGCCCGGCGCAAGGACGCATCGGTGATGGCGGCGGCGCTGGCCGCGCCGGTGGCGATGGTGCTCGCGTACGGGGTGAACGACGCGGTCAAGTCGGTGTTCACGGAGCCGCGCCCCTGCCGCGCCCTTCCGCACGACTTCCTCATCGAGAAGTGCCCGCCGCTGGACGACTACGCGTTCCCCAGCAACCACACCACGGTCGTGGCCGCGGCGGCCGTCGCCCTGTTCTTCGTCGACCGCCGTCTGGGCGCCGTCGCCACCCTGGCCGCCCTGCTGATGGGCGCCTCCCGGGTGTACGTCGGAGCGCACTATCCGCACGATGTGCTGGTCGCGCTCGTGGTCGGAGGCGTGGTCGCGTTCGCGGTGTCGTGGTCCGCACGCCGGTACGGGGCGCCGCTCGTCACCCGGCTGCGGTCCGGCGCGCTCAAGCCACTGCTCGCCTGAACCAGGCGCGCACCGGCGTCCAGAGCGACCCGGACCCCCGGGGTGTCTGACGGATCATGGCCGGGAGACCCTGATCTGTCAGACACCCCCTAGGCTCGACGACATGCTGCGAATCGTCGATGAACTCGCCGGACCCGGCCCCCTGCGCGTCTGCGCCCATGTCCCCGCCGACGGTGACGCGGGGACGGGGCTGCGGGTGCTGCTGACCGCGGACGTACTCGCCCGCGTCGTCGAACTGCGCGGCCGGGCCGTGCTCCTGGGGTGGACCGGCCCCGCGTACTCGGCGGCCGCCACCGGGCTGCGCCCGGCCGATGCCGAAGGCGACCCGGAGGCGATCGCCGAAGGCCTCGGCGGTCGGCCCGCCGTCCACCTCACCAGCGGCACCTACGCGGGGGCGACCACCGCGTGCCTGCGGATCGGCGAAGCCGCACTTCCGCCGCTCGACGACCTCGACCCTCTCGCGGTACGCGTGCTCCTGCTCGGCCACCCCTACGAGGAACCCGTCGCGGCCACGGCCGACGAGATCGACGAAGCGGCGCGCACCCTGAGTCGGTGGCGGCGCGCCGTGGCGCACTGGGCCGCCCACCCGTCGAAACCGATCCCCGCCGACCTGAAGGCCACGGCACGCGCCGCCCTGGACAGCCGCCTGGACACCGCCGCCGTCCTGCGCCTCCTGGAAGACCTGGAGACGGCGTCCGAGGTGCCGGAAGGCGCCAAGTTCGAGACGTTCTCCCACCTGGACCGTGTGCTCGGTCTGGAGCTGGTCCGCGAGGTGGGGACGGTCTGATCCCGAGGGGCCGGCAGCGCGGGCCGTCTCCTCAACGGGCTGTGTGGACCGTTCCGTGAAGCGGCCTGGCGGGCCTGGCGGGCCGTCCCCTCAAGTGACCCCGCGGACAAGGCAGTCGGTGATCGCACCTCACCCGTCGAAGCCGCCTTCGCTCAAGATCTTGTCGATGCGGCGGGATGGGGATGACGCCCCGGGCGAAGACGGACAAGCCCAACGCGCGTACCTCGGCGAGGTCGCGTATGACCCCGACCCCGTCCGCCATGAACGCCGCGATGCCCCGGCGTTGAGCGACAGCACACACGTTTCCGCCGGCCGGTGCGTGGTCCAGATCGCCCGACTCGACGACGACCGAATCCGGCGCGGCACGGTAAATGGCGGCGTGCAGCGTGAGGTTGTCGCCGGGGGGACACCGAACGGTGAATGCGGGACCTGCGACGCGCGGAATAGGCGACTACAAAGGGGGAATTCACATATCCATGACCTGCTCGCGTCCCAGAAGATGGGCGAGGATCGTCGGCGGAATGTTCTTGAATTCATTGATGTCGTACATGTTCTTCCTTGGGCAGGGCGCGAGTTGTCGGGGCCGGATGTCGTCCGCGGTCCTGGGGCGGCGAAGTCCCCCACGGTCTCAAGCGATCTGATCCGTCGCCAGAAGCCTTTCCAGCGTGAGCGGATCCGTGGCCGCCGGCGCCGTGCAGGCGTGCGCACCCGCGATCGCGCCGATACGTGCGCAGTGTTGCGGGGCGAGGCCGGAGAGCCTTCCGTACAGGAATCCGCTCACGTACGCGTCACCCGCGCCGTTGGTGTCCACGACGGGGGAGTGGGGCGGGAGCGCCGGGATGTGGCGCGGCGCGGCCTCTCCGCGCACCAGAAGATGGGAGCCGTCCGCTCCGGCCGTGGCCACCACGGTGTCCGCCCGGCCCTCGCGCAGAATCTCCCGCATGAGCGCCGTGGTGTCGGCGCCCGCGCCCGCGGCGCTGAGGAACACCAGATCGGAGCGGAGGGCGAACTCCCGGTGGTGCTCGGCGAGTCCGTCCCAGTCGTGCAGATCGGTGGAGACGGGGATGCCGAGGTCCTCGATGTCGTCGTAGAGGAAGCGTGCGAAGTTCATGATTGAGACGTGGGCGTGCCGGGTCCGGCGCAGTCGCGGCAGGTAGAAGTCGCGCGGCATCCGCAGGTCGGCGGGATCGCGGGCGTCGTAGAAGGACATTCTTCGGCCGTCCGCGGCCACCAGGTTCACCGCGCGGCGGGTGCCCGAGGGGGAGATGAGCGGGGCGAAGTCCACACCGCTCTCGGTCAGCCGTGTGCGTATTTGGGCGCCGGTCCAGTCGTCGCCGACACAGTCGATCAGCCCGACCTCCAGCCCGAGCGCCCGGGCCCCGATGGCCACATTCGCCCCGGTGTGACCCGGCCACTCCTCGATCGGGCCGACCTGGACCGAGTCGGCGAGCGGCACCGGCAGTGAGTCCACCCGGACGACGGTGTCCACTCCCGTCCCGCCGACCACCAGGACGTCGTACTCCGCGCTCTCTCGCGTCACCGCTCCACCTCTCCGTTGCCCCGCCGCCGGGAGGGCGGGCCGAGGCCATGATCGCGAAGGGGAGGTGTGGCGCGCGTCGCATTTCCCGGTTCGGGGCCGAACCCTATGCCGAGCGTAAAAGTCCCTAGTGTCCGAAATGGAATGCTATGGGTTTGGCGGCCACGTGCCGGAGAATGTCCCAATTAGGGCTAATGGGTTAGCCTCGCCGCTTTTGCCGCCGGGTCGTTCGGTTCCGGGATGGCCGAGTGAATTGGGTCACGCACCCAACGGGCTGTCAGAAAAATGCCCGAGCCCATTTGCCTTCATCGCAAAGCGAGTTGAGGACTTCGGCGGTGGCCTCCGGCGGCCACGGATTTCAGTGGATCAATATCCCGATCTTCCTCAATTAATTCTGGCCTTGTTTCCACTCGGTCCATTCGTTTACGTTCACCGTCAATCCGGATGGAACGCCGAATCCTGCCGCCGTCCGGAACCTCCCACACACGTATGGCAGGAGCGGGGGACCCAGGTAAGCCGCCGATCCGGATTCCGGAACGGCTGGGGTGAAGTCGCGTACACCGCGGCCGGACATCTCTGGTCCGAACCCGACAGCTCACCTCGCAGGCGACGGAGAGGACAACACCATGCCTGCAAAGGGCAAGCACCGCCGCCCCAAGTCCAGCTCGCTCAGCCGGGGGCTCGCCGCCGCCGGAACCGGCGGTGCCGTACTCGCCATGCCGGTGATCGGCGCGACCACCGCCTCCGCCGCCCCCGCGTCGGCCCACACCGCCACGGTGGCGAGTGTCGCCGCGGCAGCCAAGCCGGCCACGGCCGTGAAGGCGTCCCCCACGAGCTACGCCGTCGTCGCGGGAGACTCGCTCTCCAAGATCGCCGACGCCCTCGACGTGACCGGTGGCTGGAAGCAGCTCTACCAGGACAACCAGAGCGTCATCGGCAGCAACCCCGCCATCATCCACCCCGGCATTCGGCTCACCCTCAGTGGCCAGGACAAGGCGGCCGAGACCGCGCGTGACGCCTCGGCCGGCCGGGCCGACCGCTCCGCACGCCCGGCCACCCTGACCACCGCGAGCACGGCCTCGTACGCCAACAACCTCGACGGCTGGATCAAGCAGTCGCTGGACATCATGGGCCGGCAGGGCATCCCGGGCACCTACGACGGGATCTACCGCAACATCATGCGTGAGTCCTCGGGCAACCCGATGGCGATCAACAACTGGGACTCCAACGCGGTCGCCGGAACCCCCTCCAAGGGGCTCCTCCAGGTGATCCAGCCCACCTTCACCGCCTTCCACGTGCCGGGCACCTCCACGGACCTCTACGACCCGATCGCCAACATCACCGCGGCGTGCAACTACGCCGCCAAGACGTACGGCTCGATCGACAACGTCTTCGGCGCCTACTGAGACGACCGAGCGAACACCCAAGAAGGCCGGGCGCCCTCCACGGCGGAGGGGGTCCGGCCGGACTGTTGGTCGTCCGGACTTGGTCATCCGGACTGTTGATCACGGTGGCCCGGCCCGTGGCCGAGGTCCGCAGGTGCGGTGGCCACGCGGTGCCCACGCGGTGCGGTGCAACTTTCGTTCACCCGGCGGGGTGAACAATTTGAAGGCTGCACGTTTCTGCATACGCGTCTGTTCCTAGGGTGGTAGTGCGTCACCCCGGACCACGGTGACTGTCCGACTACCGTGCCCCCCGCACCCCGGGGGCCTTTGCTGGACCGGGAGTTGCCCATGGGAACCACCGCTCGGCCGTCCGTCTCGGCTCCTGTACCCCTTCCGCCGGGGCTGTTGCCTGAGCGGTGCCGTCATGCCCGTACACATCTGGTGCACGGGGTCACCGTCGTCGAGGTCCACGGCTGCGTCGACCTGGCCAGCGCCCCCGACGTACGGATGCACCTCGACGCGGCCACACAACCGCCCGGCGCCCGCGTGGTGGTGGACCTGCGGTCCGTGGAGTTCTTCGACTGTGCCGTCCTCGCCCTGCTCTGCCGGGCGCACCGCAGGATCCGGGAGCGCGGTGGCCGGCTGGGCCTGGTTTGCGTACGGCCGTGGCATCTGCGTGTCCTCGCTGCGGGCGGGATCTACGCGCTGATCCGGCCGGCCGCCACCGTCGAGGATGCGGCGCTCGCCTCACCGATCGGCCCGCGGGTGTAGTCCAACACCCTCTGAAAGAAACCCTGTTGGCGCATATGGCGATGCGTCACCGTGCGCTGTCGCGACGCATGTGACGGTACGTCGTTGCGCGCCCTTGCGATTCGGCGGCTGTCTCGAGGGTGCACCTTCCGCTGCCCTTCCGTACCTTCACTGGCGTTCCCCGCGGTGATAAGCACGTACAGCCGGACTTCGCGTCCCACCACCAAAGGGGTTCACGTGCACGCCCACGACAGCCAGCAGGGCCGATCCGTCTCGCCCGGCGGGCCCGTGCCGCGGGCCGCCGAACGGGGCGAGGCGCCAACGGTCGGCCAGGGCCTGGCGGGTGGCGGGTTCTCCCCGGAGCAGGTGCGCGCCCTTCAGCGGTCCGCCGGGAACGCCGCGGTGGCCGGACTCGTCGCCCAGCGGGCCGCCGCGGTGCAGCGCTCCGCCGTCCACGACGTACTGCGTGGATCCGGCCGGCCGCTGGACTCGGAGGTGCGTGCCGACATGGAGAGCAGGCTCGGCGCCGACTTCGGTGACGTCCGGGTGCACAACGACGTCGCGGCGCAGCGCTCCGCCGCCGAGATAGGCGCCCGCGCCTACACCTCCGGAAGCCATGTCGTGGTGGGCCGGGGCGGCGCCGACCGCCATACCCTCGCGCATGAACTCACCCATGTCATCCAGCAGCGCCAAGGACCCGTAGCCGGCACCGACACCGGCGGGGGCTTGAGCATGTCGGACCCTTCGGACGCCTTCGAGCGGGCGGCCGAGGCGAATGCCACCCGGGCGCTCTCCCAGCCCGTGGCCGACCAGCCCGTGGCCGACGCCGAGTCGTCCGCCGAACCCGTACAGCGAGTATGTGACGGGCCATCGCATGCACATTCCTCTGCCACCGCTCCCGCCGCCGTACAGCGGGCCGTTGGGTTCGAGTTCGAGGCGCAGTGGAACGTCCGGCGGGTCGCCGATCCCGTGGCCGACACCGCGATCCATGAGCAACGGATTTCGCAGAGAGACCGGTTGCTCAACGCCAAGCTCATGGAGCTGGTGATCAAACCCCAGGCGAAGCAGCTGACCGAGGAGGAGAAGGCCGAGTCCCCCGAGGCGCTCCGGGCTCGCTGGTTCGACGGGGAGTTCCTCAACGCGGTGGGCGAAAGGCGGCTCGAAGCAACGGAGTTCAAGCGGGGCAGTGCACAACGGGCCGCGACCGAGATGAGCCTGATGATCTCCAGTCAGATTCCCGAGGCGCCCCTGATGGGTGAGAACCTCGGCAAGGGGCGAGGGCCCGATGGCGTGGTGGTGCGGGGCACCAAGTACGACCTGACCGCGGACGCCAGCCCCTCGGGCGGCTCCAACCTGGAGTGGGTCACCGACCCGTTGGACACCGTGGCCGAGGTCGGCACCGTACTCGACGGCATCACCCGCATGGCCCGCTACCTCAACGGGCGCCAGAAGGACGCCTCCATCCCCTCCGAGGACGTTACCGCCGGAGGCGGCACGCCCGAGCCCCACCTGCGCATCTACCCCTTCAGTGGGGCGCTCTCGTTCTCCCCGCAGACCACCGCCGGGATGCGCCTGGACCGGCTGCCGGACCTCATTGGCTATCTGGCCGACAAGGACGAGAAGCCCAGGCCGAAGACCCTGGGCGGCATGCTGAACACCATGCACGGGAAGATCACGCATGCCGGTGAGCGGCGCGCGCGGGCACGCCGCGACCTCTTCGCCGGCGGGTTCGGTACGTTGCCCGCGGCCAAGGCGGGCGCGGAGCGGGCGGTGGGGGAGCTCAGCGCGACCCCTCCCGAAGGGCTCACCCTGTCCAAGGGCGACATCGGCAGCCTGACGGGTCTCGTCATGCATCTGGGCGCCTATGTGCTGGAGGGCGAGGAACTGCCGGCGGGCGCCAACGCCAAGTCGATCGCGGGCGGTCTCATGGCCCGCACCGATTTCGCCCACAACTTCGGTCTGCTGCCGCGCCCCGTGCAGGAGTACTTCCGCGAGCACCCGGACCAGTTCGCCACCCTGGTTCTGAGGGCCGTCGACCGCGAGGGGAACATGCCATTGTTCGGCGCGTCGGTGGAGCGCGGTCTGGCGAACGACCGCACCCAGACCACGATCACGCTGACCCGTGCGAAGTGGCTCCGAACGGTGGCCCTCGGACACGACCTGCTGAAGAACACCGAGCACCTGACGCCCGAGCAGCGGGACATGGTCGACGACGAGCCCGGGGCGCAGGCCGTCCACAAGTCGCTCGGCGCGCTGGGCGACCAGGACAACAGCGTCACCGTGAAGAAGCAGGAGATCCAGCTGATGGTGGCCGAGCTGCGCCGCATGGAGGACCGGGTGCCTGCGGAGAAGCTGAAGCCTCTGGCCGTGGCCGCCTTCAAGCTGATCGAACAGCTCAACAACGGAAAGGACCTCAAGTACGCCAAGCGGGACTAGCCTTGAGGCAAGGCCGGCACCGGGCGGCGTATCGTTTCGCGGGTGACAGCGAAGCGAAAGATCATCCTTTCCATGTCGGTCTCGCTCGACGGCTATTTCGAGGGGACCGAACGGCAGATCGACTGGCACAAGGTCGACGACGAACTGCACCGGCATTTCAACGACGAACTCCGCACCATGGGCGCCTTTCTGGAAGGCCGGGTCACACACGAGCTCATGGCGGGATTCTGGCCCACGGCCGACGCCGATCCCGATGCGCCCGCGCCGGTGGCCGAATTCGCCCGGATCTGGCGGGAGATGCCGAAAGTCGTGTTCTCCCGGACTGTCCAGGAAGCCGAATGGAACGCCGTTGTCAAACACGAGGTCGTGGTGGAGGAGATCGAGGCGCTCAAAGCCGGGTCGGACGGAGACCTGGCGCTGGGCGGGGCGGACCTGGCGGCGTCCTTCCGGCGCCACGATCTCATCGATGAGTACCGCCTCTACGTCCACCCGGTCGTGCTCGGCAGGGGCCGGCCCCTGTTCATCCCCGACGACCCGGCCTCGGCACAGGCCGACGGATTCCGCGAGCTGCGCCTCGTCGAGACCCGTACCTTCGGGAACGGCGTCGTCCTCCTTCGCCACCAACGGGTCAGGGCATCGGCGTGACCGGAACTCACCCCGACCAGCCGCCACGACAGGGGAGCAGCACATGGAGTCCGTTTCACCGATGACGGCAGAGCAGTGGCTGGTGACGGCCGTCGAGGAGGCCCGGGCGGGTCTCGCGGAGGGTGGCATCCCGATCGGTGCGGCGCTCTACGGCGCGGACGGGACGCTCCTGGGGCGCGGACACAATCTGCGGGTGCAGGAGAACGACCCTTCTCTGCACGCCGAAACCACCGCCTTCCGCAATGCGGGACGCTTGCGTTCCTATCGGGGTACGACCATGGTGACGACGTTGTCTCCGTGCTGGTATTGCAGCGGCCTGGTGCGGCAGTTCGGTATCGCGCGCGTCATTGTGGGTGAGGACCGGACCTTCCGGGGCGGCCGGGAATGGCTGGCCGAGCACGGGGTCGAGATCGTGGTGCTCGACGATCAGGAATGCGTGGCCATGATGACCGAATTCATCGCGGAGCACCGGGCGTTGTGGAATGAGGACATTGGAGAATGACGCGGATGGGGTCCGGGTGTCCGGGGCAGGCGCAAGGCTCAAGGGCTTACGGTACAAGGCGCCGGACCCCGGGCCCGGGACGCCGGAATGAGCGGCCCCCCTCCCCCTCGGGTGCCCTCAACTCACCTGTCCTCGCACCAAATTGATTCGATGCGTCAGCTCGTCGAAGTGGCGGATCGTGGCAATAGCGGCGGGCAGCGTCGCCGGGCGTGGAGCCGAGGTGATGAGGACGGCCGACATGCCGAAGGCGTGCGGAGCGGTGGCGTCGTTCTCCGGGTTGTCTCCGACGAACAGGATGTCCTCGGGCGGGCACCCCGCCGCTTGCGTCACCGTGGCGTAGAAGCGCGGATCCGGTTTGCGCAGGCCCAGCGCGCTGGAGAGCACCAGCGCGTCGAAGCAGTCGGCGATCCCTGCCGCCCGCAGCGTCCGGAGACGTACCGAGTGGGGGCGGTCGGTGTTGGAGGCAAGCACGCAGGACAGCCCGGTCCCGCGCAGCACCCGTAGCGCCTGCGCCGCCCGCGGGTCGACCCCGGCGTCGGGCACCACGCTGAACACCGCCTCGACCGCGAGCCGCAGGTCGGGGACGACGGCACCGCAGTCGTGGGCGGCGCGCCGCAGCCGAGCGGTGAAGGAGGTGCGTACCCCGCGGGCCTGGTCGGTCAGGCGGAAGCGGCGGGTGACGCTGTCGAAGCGGCCGGCGAAGGTGTCGGGGACGAGCGCACCCGGCATGGTCCGCAGGACGTCCGCGACGCACTGTCCGTCCGGGGCCGGCCCATGACCGGCCAGGGTGCCGACGAAATCGAGCGCGAGCACGCGCACCTGTGCCATGCGGAGACCCTTCTGCCGGGATCGGCCTCACCCTACTGAGCCGGTCCGGCAGGATCGGGTTCATCCGCGTGCGGCGACCCACGACGTCGGACCCCGCCGCCCTCCTTCGCCCGGTTCGGGAGTAGCCGCCTCCCGAGCGGTGGTACGCGCACGTGTGCCGGCCCCGGCGGGTGTGGAAGTGCTCCCCATGCCTCCCATGGTGTGATGCAGCGTGGACATGACGACACGTGGACGAGAAGAGGGCCCGACCATGCGGAAGTGGCACGGAAGCCGGTGGGCGGCGGTGGCGGGTCTGACGGCTCTCGGCGTTGCCGCTCAGGTACTGCCCGCGGCCGCCGCTGCAGCGGAGCAAAGCGTCCGGGTCGCTGAAGAGGCCCGCGTGCAGGCGTACTTGGGGCGCATCGTGGACTCGCCGAGCGAGTTGCGGCGCTTCCTCGCGGACCTGCCGAAGGGCGGCGACCTCCACCACCACCTGGGAGGCGCGGTACGAGCCGAGTCGCTGATCGGGTACGCAGCACGGGACGGAAAGTGCGTCGACACGACGACCTACATCGTTTCACCGGGGCCGCGTCCGTGCGCCGCCGGCCAACGCCCGGCAGTGGACGCCGTGTCCCCGGGGCCCTTCCGGCGCGATGTGGTCAGGGCATGGTCGATGGAGGGGTTCGTTCTGCCGCCCGACGGGGATCCGCAGCCCGGGCACGACCACTTCTTCGACGCGTTCGGCAAGTTCCAGGAGGCCGCGGCCGGTCACGACGCGGACATGCTCGCCGAAGTGGCCCGCGCCGCGGCCCAGGAGAACAGCGGCTATCTGGAGACGCTGGTCACCCCGGAGGCAGGAACGCTCAACCGGCTCGTCGACGACATCCACCTCCAGAACCCCGACCTCCAGAACCCCGACACCGGGGATCTCGCAGCGTTCCGCTCCACGTTGACCGCCGACCCCCGTTTCGAGGCGCTGGTCCACCAGGCCGCCGACGACACCGACCGGAGCATCCGCGACCACCGCAAGCTGCTCGGCTGCGAGAGCAGCACCGCGCCGCAGGCCTGCGGGGTCGCGATCCGCTTCGACTACCAGGTGCTGCGCGCCCAGGACCCCCGCTATGTATTCGCCCAGCAGATCCTCGGGTTCGAGCTCGCACGCCACCACCTCGGCGGGTTCGTCGGCGTCAACATGGTGCAGCCGGAGGACGCGCCCGTCGCGCTGCGGGACTACACCCTGCACATGCAGATGATCGGCTTCCTCAAGTCCCGCTCCCCGCAGGTGCAGGTCAGCCTGCACGCGGGTGAACTCACCGAGGGCCTCGACGGAGTCGACGACCACGATCTGAGCTTCCACGTCAACGAAGCCGTCCGGGTCGCAGGAGCCGACCGGATCGGGCACGGCGTGGACCTCGCCCACGAACGGGACCCCGAAGCCCTCACCGCTCGGATGCGCCGGCAGCACATCCTGGTCGAGGCACCCCTCATCAGCAACGCGCAGATCCTCCGCGTCAGCGGCGACAGACACCCCCTGCGCACCTACCTCGAACGCGGCGTACCCGTCGCCCTCGCCACCGACGACCCGGGCGTCAGCCGTACCGACCTGACCGCCGTGTTCCAACAGGGCGTCACCGACCAGGAGTTGAGCGTCGCACAGCTGCGAACCCTGGCGCGCGCCTCCTTGGACCACGCCTTCGTGGAGGGCCGCGACCTGTGGAAGGAGCAGGACCGGTACGACACGTACGCCGAGCCGTGCACCCGGGACACCCCCGACTCCCACCGGCTTCCGAGCCGCTCCTGCCGTACGTTCCTCGCGACCAGCCCCAAGGCGGCGCTCCAGTGGAAGCTGGAGGCCGACTGGCGCGACTTCGAGAACCGGTACGCGCACCGCTGATGCGCATCCGGTGCGCATCTGGGCGTCACCCGGTCGCGGGGCTTCGAAGGGACTGCCTGGGGCGCCGGTCACCGTGGGCGGGCGTCGGCCGCAACGACGTCGGCTCGCCGCAGCGCCGGTGCGCAGGCACCGACCACCGCGGCGAGCAGGCAGATGGCGCCGCAGCCGGCGAGGAGTTGTTGTGACTCAGTCTGCGGCACCGCCCCGTGTTTGCCGCGACCTCGTGCCCCCACCCCACGGCGGCCACGAGCAGCGCGTGCCGGAGCGGCGGCCGTGGGGTGGGCGAGCGGGTTCTACGACACGATCTTCGCCGGGCACAGCCGGTGCGGCGCGCCGTGGTCGAGGGTCGCGTCCACGCAGCCGCCGGGCAGGCCTGCGTGGCTGGTGGTGCCGAAGTTGGCTGTGACGGTGAGGGTGCCGTCGCCGAAGACCGTGCGCTGCACGGTGCGGTCGCCCGTCAGCCAGGTGAAGGACGTCAACTCCTGCGTACCCGCCGCCTGGTGGAGCGGAGCGAAGTACGACTGGAATGCGGCCAGTTCATGCTCGTTCTGCTCGTTGCGCGGATCCTTGTCGCTGAGGACGAAGTTCAGCGGCGTGTTATAGAGCATCGCCAGGAGCGCCCGGTCCGTCTTCTCGTCGGGCAGCTTGCCGAAGGGCAGTTCCCAGCGCTCCACATTGACCAGCGAGCCGTGCAAGGCGGTCTCGTACAGCGGGACCCGGTAGGCCGGGTCGTACATCGCCTTGAGGGCGTCGGCCACCGCCGCCCGGTGCTCGGGCTTGAAGTCGCCCACCCGCACCGGCTTGAAGAAGGTGTCGGGAGCCGCGGCCGGGGTGTAGCCGCCCCAGGCGGTGTCGTCCTTGGGCTGGTCCGGCGTGGAGTCGAAGTGGCCGGTCTCCATCGGCCAGAGCCGCCCGTCGACGACGGTGCCCGAACCGTGGTCGAACGCGAGGACCTGATTGGCCCAGGAACCGGCCGCCTCCGAGCCGAGCACCAGCGGAACGGGCCGCGGGGAGCTCGGATCGTAGGTGCCGTCGGTCAGGCGCCGCATCCGCGCGAGCCGGTTGGCCCGGTCCTGCGCCATGGTCATCGGGTGGGCGGTGTCGTGGTCGTGGAAGAGCTCGCCCGCGGCGTCCACGTCCAGGAAATAGCTGGTCGCGCCGCCCGCCACCAGGGAACGCGTGCGCTCGGCGAGGTAGTGCCGCTGCGGCTCGGCCTGTTCGAAGGCCTGCGAGCTGAGGTAGCAACCCTGTCGGTGGAAGCCGGGCTGGGGTGAGCCGTCGGCCCGGCGCACACAGAAGGACGGGTAGACCCCGTCGGGCCATACCGAGTTCGGCGGGGTGTCGGGGCCCTTCTCGCGCCCGTTGGCGAACGAGTCGTAAGGCCCCACCAGATAGCCGGCCCGCCGCGCCGCCGCGATGTCCTCGCTCCGCATGGGGGCGTCATCGGCGTCGTAACCGAGCCAGAGCCGGTCCACGCCCAGCTGCGCGAGGTGTTTTATGCCCGTCGCACGGCGGGCGCCGCCCCACGCGTAGGCGTGGAACGCGCCGAGGAGCTTGCCTGTCTCCGGGTTCTCGCGGATCTTGTCGCTGAGGCTGCCGAGCATGCCGTGTTCGCTGAGCCAGTGCCGGTAGTCGACGGCGGGCGCGACCGCCGAGCCGTCGGTGAGGCTGAAGGCGACGGTGTAGTCGCCGGCCGCCTCCGCCCGCGCGAAGGTGTGCTCGGCCGTGGTGCGCAGACGCCCGTCCCGCGAGGCGTACGCGAGTGACGTACCGATGTCGGTGGGGGTGAGGTAGCTGACACCCCGGCCGCCGCGGAGCGTGTAGCCCCACACCGGAAGCGTGAGCTGAGAGGCCATGTCCTCGGTGGATCCCGTGAGTTGGGCGTGCGGCGAGTTCCAGAAGGGGTCGGCGACCGGCAGCGAAAGGCCTTCGCCGCGCGGCAGTTGGAGGGAGACGGCGTCCGGATCGGCGCCGGTGACCGGCCAGGCCAGGGTCGCGTCCCGGTCCGAGGTGATCGAGACGAGCAGCCTGCCGCGCTCGACGTGTGCCTCGACGTGCAGCCCCCGGCCCGGATAGGACCACTGGGCGCCCTTGTCCGAGCGGGTCACGCCGCCGGGCCTACCCAGTGTGCCCGCCGCCGGGTCCGACACCCTCACGGTCCGGCCGTCGTCGGTGTGCGCCTCGATCCCCAGCGTGGCGGGGTCGATGGTGGCCGTGCCGCCGGCCACCGGCAGATCCACCCGCGCGCCGTGGATGCGCGTCCCGGTGGAACTGGTGGGCCCGGCCGAGGCGGCGGGGGCGAGGCCGGCCGCCAGAGCGGTGGCGACGGCGAGAGCGAGCAGGGGGCGACGGGCACGGCGACGGGCCGGGCGCGCACTGGGAGAGTTCCCCTTGGTGGTGTCCATGGCGCAGTGATAACGAAGAGTTGTAAGAACGCTCTAAGAGGGCGCCGTGAGGCCGTCGGCCGGCGCCGGGGGCCAGCGGCCGGGGGAGAGGACGCCCAGCGCGTACGCCTTCGCCACCAGCGCCGTACGCCCCTGCACGCGCCAGCGCTGCGAGAGCCGGGTGAGGTGGTAGTTGACGCCGTCGACGGTCAGGCCGAGCGCCTTGCCGATGGCGGCCGTGGTCGCGCCGGACGCGGCGAGCGCCAGGATGCGGGCCTGCGCCTCGCTCACCGAACCGCGCGGCGAGGGCGCCGGCGCCGGGCGCTCGTGGCGGACGTACAGCATCGCGAGGAGCACCGGCTCGGGACTGAGGGTGCCCATGATGGGATCGATGGTGAACTCGCCGTGACGCTCCTCCTCGTCCGGGCCCGAGCGCCAGCTCACCTCAATGGGGTAGCGGGACGTGCGGCCCGTGCGCAACGCCCTGACCAGCCGCTCGATCTGGTCCTCGGAGCGCGGCGTGAACAGTTCGCGCAGCGAACGCCCCCGCAGCCGGCCGGGTACGGTGCCCCACTCCGCGGCCATCGCGGGGTTGGCGACGTGAATCTCGCCGTCCATCCGGCAGACGGCGATCGGTAGGGGGATGCGGTCGAGCAGGGTCAGGAAGTGGTTGCGCCACGTGCTGATGTCCTCCACCGCCGCCTGCTCGTCGGCCATCCGCGTGCCACCGCCCCATTCCAGGCCCGTCCGCAAGTGCCGGACGCGAGAAACCACTGCACAATCATGCAGTCCACGGCTCGGGAGCGGCACACCGGGCGGGTGAGGCTTGCACCATGACGGACACGATCCTGATCCCCACAGCAGCAGGCCCCGCCGACGACGCAGGGGTCCCTCTCGTCGACATCACGGCCCTGGGTCTCACCGCGACGCCCATCCAGCAGACCATGGAACTGGCCCGGGCCCACGGGCCGGTGTTCCGGCGCCGGCTGGGCGAGCACCAGCACCTCTTCGCCACATCGCTCGACCTGGTCACCGAACTCGCCGACGAGACACGCTTCTCCAAGGGCATCTCGAAGACCCTGGACTACGTGCGTGAGTTCGCCGGCGACGGACTGTTCACCGCCTACAACGACGAGCCGAACTGGTCCAAGGCGCACGACATCCTCATGCCGGCCTTCGCGCTCGGCTCCATGCGCACCTACCACCCGGCGATGCTGCGCGTCGCACGCCGTGTGATGGAGAGCTGGGACCGGCAGGCGGCGCTCGGCACGGCGGTCGAGGTCGCCGACGACATGACACGGATGACCCTCGACACCATCGGTCTCGCCGGGTTCGGCTTCGACTTCGACTCGTTCGGACGGGCCACCCCGCACCCCTTCGTCGAGGCCATGGTGCGCTGCCTGGAGTGGAGCATGCGCAGGCTCGGCCGTTCCGCCGACGCCGACCACAGCGTGCAGGACGAGGAGTTCGCGCGGGACTCCGCCTACCTCGCCTCCGTAGTCGACGAGGTCATCGCCGCCCGCACCACGAGCGGGGACACCTCCGTCGACGATCTGCTCGGCCTGATGCTGGGCGCCGCACACCCCGCGGACGGCACCACCCTGGACGCTGCCAACATCCGCAACCAGGTCATCACCTTCCTCATCGCCGGCCACGAAACCACCTCCGGCACCCTGGCCTTCGCCCTGCTCCACCTGCTCAAGGACCCGACCGCGCTGCGCCTCGTCCAGCGCGAGACGGACGAGCTGTGGGGCGACACCACGGACCCCGAACCGGACTTCGAGGACATCGGCAAGCTGCGCTTCACCCGCCAGGTGCTGAGCGAGACGCTGCGGCTGTGGCCCACGGCCGCAGCGTTCACCCGGCAGGCACGCGAGGACACCGTGCTCGGCGGGCGCCTCGCGCTGCGCGCCGGCGACCAGGTCACCGTGCTCACGCCGATGCTCCACCGCGATCCCGCGTGGGGCGACAACCCGGAGCTCTTCGACCCCGCGCGCTTCACCCCCGAGGCGGAGGCGGCTCGCTCGCCACACGCCTACAAGCCGTTCGGAACGGGCGAACGGGCCTGCATCGGGCGGCAGTTCGCGCTCCACGAGGCGACGATGCTGCTCGCGCTGCTCGCCCACCGCTACCGCTTCGTGGACTCGGCCGGCTACCAGCTGCGGATCAAGGAAACACTCACCCTCAAGCCCGACGGGTTCACCCTCTCCCTGATCCCGCGCACCGCCGCCGACCGCGCCCTGAACCGGGCCGCGCTGCCCGGCACGGGCCCGCGCCCGACGCCCGGGCCCACCGAGCCGGCGTCCGGGCTGCCCGCCCGGGTCCGCCAGGGCACCGGCCTGCTGCTCCTGCACGGCACCAACTACGGCACCTGCCGGGAGTTCGCCGAGCGGCTCGCCGCCGAGGCCACCGCCCTCGGCCTCACCACCGAAACCGCCCCGCTCGACGCCCACGCTGGCGCGCTGCCCCGGGACCGGCCCGTCGTCATCGTCGCCGCCTCCTACAACGGACAGCCCACCGACGACGCGGCCCGGTTCGTGCGCTGGACCGAGGAGGCCGAGCCCGGCGCGGCGCACGCCGTGCCGTACGCGGTGCTCGGCGTCGGCGACCGCAACTGGGCCGCCACCTACCAGCGCGTCCCCACCCTCATCGACGACCGTCTCGCGGCCCTCGGCGGGCAGCGGTTGCTGCCCCGCGCCGAAGCCGACGCGTCCGGTGAACTCATGGCAACCGTGCGGGAGTTCGCGCTCGCTCTGCGCGTGGCGCTGCTCGAACGGTACGGCGACCCCGACACCGTGGGCGCCGCGGCGGAGCCCGCCGAGGCCGCGTACACCGTCACCGAGATCACCGGCGGGCCCCGGCAGGCCCTTGCCTCGCGGCACGGCCTGAGGGAGATGACCGTCACCGAGGTCCGCGATCTGACGGCGCCGGGCCACCCGCGCCCCAAGCGTTTCCTGCGCCTCGCCCTGCCCGACGGCGTCGGGTACCGCACCGCCGACCACCTCACCGTGCTGCCCGCCAACCCGCCCGCGGTGGTCGCCCGCGCCGCCGCGGCCCTCGGCGTCGACCCCGACACCGTGCTGAACATCCACGCCCAGGGTGGCCCGGGCCCCGACGCGCTGCCCGCCGATCGCCCGCTGTCGGTGCGAGAACTGCTCACGTATTACGTGGAGTTGGGGGCGCGGCCCAGCGCCGCGCAGGTCGCGCTGCTCGCCGCCCGCAACCCCTGCCCGCCCGAGCGGGCCGCCCTCGAACACCTCGCGGCCGACGACCCGCGTCCCCTGCTCGGGCTCATCGAGGACCATCCGGCGCTGCGCGGCGCCCTCGACTGGCCCGCCATCCTGGAGCTGCTGCCCCCGCTGCGCCCCCGCCAGTACTCCGTGTCCTCCTCGCCCGCCCGCGACCCGCGCCACGCCGACCTCATGGTCGCGCTCAACCCGGGTGGCACGGGCTCCGGCCATCTGCACTCGCTGCGGCCCGGCGACACCGTACTCGCCCGTATCCAGCCCTGCCGCGAGGCATTCCGCATCGCACCCGACGCACCGGAACCCGTCATCATGATCGCCGCAGGCACGGGTCTCGCCCCCTTCAGGGGGGCCGTCGCCGAACGCCTGACGGCCCGTCAACCAGCTCCGGCCATCTTGTACTTCGGATGCGACGCGCCCGAAGCCGACTACCTGCACGCCGATGAACTGCGCGCCGCCGAACGGGCCGGCGTCCTCTCGCTGCGCCCCGCCTTCAGTGCCCCCGCCGACGGTACGGGCCGCTTCGTGCAGCACCGCATCGCCGCAGAAGCGGACGACCTCTGGCCGCTCCTGGAGGCCGGCGCGCGTGTGTACGTGTGCGGCGACGGCAACCGCATGGCGCCCGGCGTACGGGCCGCCTTCCACGCCCTCTACGCACAGCGCACCGGGGCCACGGCGGCGGAAGCCGAGAGCTGGCTGGCCGGCCTGACCGCCGAGGGCCGCTATGTGGAGGACGTCTACGCCGGCTGAGCCGCCGGTCACATTCGCCGGGCGGTCCGGGTGTCCGGGGGGCGGGCCCGCGCGGCGCGCACCAGAATCGTAGGGAGAGAGGAGGCCCGCCGCGCGGCGGGCCTCCCCGCCACCTCGACACCGGGAGAGAGCACGCGATGCCCACCAGGTCGGGGAGGCGGGTGGAATGCACGATGTTGG